>DASQCY010000155.1:0-5446 GCA_035634495.1 Allostellaceae bacterium | reverse complement strand
GCACGCGGCAAGAGTTCGCCGGATCCTCGACGAGGGCGGGCTACAGTCCGTCAAGATCGTTGCCAGCGGCGGCCTCGACGAGGATGCGCTGCTGGCGCTCTCGCGCGCCGGTGCACCGATCGATTCCTATGGTGTCGGCACAAGCTTGACCACCTCGTCTGACGCACCGGCCCTCGATTGTGCCTACAAGCTCCAGGAATATGCAGGGACCGCACGGCGCAAGCGCTCGGAGGGCAAGGCGACCTGGCCGGGTCGCAAACAGGTCTGGCGATGGTATGACGAGCGCGGCCGGTTCGTCCGCGATCTGGTTTCACTTGCCGGCGATCATCGTCGGGGGGAGCGGCTGCTCCGCCCGGTGATGCGGGGCGGACGGCGCCTTGCGGACGTCCCGGATCTGACCGCTAGCCGCGCCCATGCCGTAGATCAGTTGGCGCGCCTCCCCCAATCGCTCGCGCGGCTCGAGCCCTACCATTACCCGGTCGAGATCGGGGTCCCCTTACGCGAGCTGGCAGCGGTGCTCGATCGCCGATCGGGGTGAACGAGCGCGGCATGTCGGACTGCCAGCGATCGGCGCACAAAGAGATCGGAATCGACTGCAAGGTGCGGTTCCTCGGATCGTCGGCGGCCTATGCCGAACGGCCGACTCGGGTTGAGCGGATCGAAACGCATTTCTCCTGGGTATTCTTGACCGACCGCTACGTCTACAAGCTGAAAAAGCCCTTGCGCGGTGCCGGTTTCGATTTCTCGTCTCCCGCAGCCCGACGGCGCAATGCCGAGGAAGAGGTGCGCCTAAACCGCCGCTTGGCCCGCGATGTCTATCTGGGGGTCGTGCCGCTGACCCTAGAGGCGGGGCGCGATCTGGCGATCGCGGGCCCGGGGGTCGTCATCGACTGGCTGGTCAAGATGGTTCGCCTGCCGACTCGGCGCATGCTGGACCACCGTCTCGCTCGAGGCGGCTGGCAGCGCGCCGACATCAATGCCCTCGCCGACCGCCTCGCCCGCTTCTTCGCCACCGGGCGGCCGGGGGACACTGACCCGAAAGTTTATCTCGACCGCTTCCGCGCCGAATGCCGTGACAGTCGCAGTGCCTTACGGTCCAGCGGCGGTGCCGAGCTGCAGCATGCGGCCCAGTACGTCGCGCGCCGCGTCGAAGCCTTTATTTATTGCCGTAAAGACCTCCTGTTGCGGCGGCTCAAAAACGGCCGGGTGGTCGAAGGCCATGGCGATCTCCGTCCCGAGCACATCTGTCTGGGATCCACCCCGCAGATCATCGATTGCCTTGAGTTCCGGGCCGACTTGCGGCGGCTCGACCCGGTGGATGAGCTTGCGTTTCTGACGATGGAATGCGAACGGATCGGCGCCCACAATGTCGGGCAGGTCTTGTTGTACCGCTATCGCCTGCGCACGAAGGATTCTCCGGCGCCCGTGTTGATCAATTTCTACAAGGCGATTGGGGCCTTCGTCCGTGCGCGCATCGCGATTCTGCACCTTCAGGAATCCTCGGTCCGCGACCCGGCAAAATGGCCAAAGCGCGCCGCCGAATACCTAGCGATCGCAATCCGCTCGGCACAGCATCTCGACCATTGATCCAGGACCACTAATGAGCAAGCGAACGAGCATCTGCGTAGGTTTGGCCGCTGCACTCTCGACGGCGTTGGCTGTTACCGGCGCATCGGCAGATCCCATTGCCGGGCAAAATTTGGCCGGCAAGTGGTGCGTCGAGTGTCACGGCATCCGCGCCGACCGGCTTTCGCCGAACCTTGCCGCTCCGACATTTCCGGAATTGGCGGCGGAGCCTTCGATTACCGAATATTCGCTTCGCGCGTTGCTGCGCTCGCCGCACGAAACGATGCCGCAAATCACCTTCAAGCCCGATGAGATGGACGACATCGTCGACTACATAATGTCGTTGAAACCGCGCCATTGACCCAAGTCAATGTGGCCGGTTGGGCATCGCGTTTTCCTGTCATTGTTCTCGAGGAGAAGAAGGTGTCCTGGGACGTCATCAGGAAACAAGCCGCTGATGCGGGTCTTTCGCCCAATCTGCGCGACTACGATGCGGTGCGGGAGGCATTCACCTGGAAGGCAGTCCGCGCCGAGCTGGCTATGCCGGGCGGGCTCAACATCGCCTACCATGCGCTCGACCGCCAGGTCGCCGAGGGGCGAGGCGAGAAGCTTGCTTTGCGCTGGCTCGGCAAGAACGGCGAGAAACGCGACATCACCTATTGCGGGCTTTTGGCGCTCAGCTGCCGTTTTGCCAATCTGCTGCACGATCTCGGCGTCGGCAAGGGCGAGCGGGTGTTTAGTCTGCTCGGCCGGGTTCCCGAGCTCTACATCGCGGCACTGGGTACATTGCGCAACGGCAGTGTTTTCTCGCCGCTGTTCTCTGCTTTCGGCCCGGAACCCGTGCGCACCCGCATGGCGATCGGTGAAGCAAAGGTCCTTGTGACAACCGCAGCCTTCTACCGGCGCAAGATCGTCGATTGGCGCCGTGAGCTTCCCGCGCTGGAGCATGTGTTGCTGATCGATGGCAACGGAGCCCAGTCCTTCGACGGCACAATCGACTTCAATGAGGCGATGGAGCGATCCAGTGCGGAGCCGTGCCTCGCCCATACCGAACCGGAGGACTTGGCGTTATTGCACTTTACCAGCGGCACTACGGGCCAGCCCAAGGGTGCAATGCACGTGCATGAGGCCGTGCTCGCTCACCACGTCACCGGCCATTATGCGCTCGACCTGCATGCCGATGACGTGTTCTGGTGCACCGCCGATCCCGGCTGGGTGACGGGGACCTCCTACGGGATCATCGCGCCGCTGACCAACGGCGTCATGATGATCGTCGACGAGGCCGAGTTCGACGCCGAGCGCTGGTACCGCATCCTTCAGGAGGAGCGTGTCACGGTCTGGTACACCGCGCCGACGGCGATCCGCATGCTGATGAAGACCGGCGAGGAGGTCGTTCAAAAATACGATCTGTCGCGGCTGCGTTTCTTGGCAAGCGTCGGCGAGCCGCTCAATCCCGAAGCGGTGGTATGGAGCGACCGCGTTTACGGACGGCCATTTCACGACAATTGGTGGCAGACCGAGACCGGCGGCATCATGATTGCCAATTTCGCCGCAATGAATATCAAGCCGGGGTCGATGGGGCGCGAGCTCCCAGGTATCGATGCGGCGATCGTGACGCGCCGGCCCGACAGCACCGTGCACCCGATAGAGGAGCCGATAACGGCGGGTGAGCTCGCGTTGCGACCTGGCTGGCCGTCGATGTTCCGCGGCTATCTCAACGAACCCGAGCGCTATCGGAAATGCTTTGCTGATGGCTGGTACCTGACAGGCGATCTCGCGATGCGCGACGCCGACGGCTATTTCTGGTTCGTCGGCCGCGCCGACGACGTGATCAAGTCGGCTGGCCACCTGATCGGCCCGTTCGAGGTCGAAAGCGCGCTGATGGAGCACCCCGCAGTCGCCGAGGCCGGGGTCATCGGCAAACCGGACCCGGTCGCTGGCGAGATCGTCAAGGCCTTCATCAGCCTGAAGGCCGGCTACGTTGCGGGCGAACCCCTCGCTCGCGAGCTATTAGGTCATGCGCGCAAGCGCCTCGGCCCGGCCGTGGCACCAAAGGAGATCGCCTTCAGCGCAGATCTGCCACGCACACGCAGTGGCAAGATCATGCGCCGCCTGCTGCGGGCCCGCGAACTCGGCCTGCCGGAAGGCGACCTCTCGACCCTCGAGGACTCAACCTGACATCACCGCATCATCAAGAGCCGGAGCAAGGTGTTGGTCAACGTGCCGAAGGGGGGCCGCAGAAGCCATAGGAAGTTAAGCCGGCTGTGGAGGAAGACGCCTTTGCAGTGCGAGAAGGTCTGGAAGCCCCTCGCACCGTGGTAGGCGCCGATTCCCGAGGCACCGATGCCACCAAACGGCAATTCCTCGACTAGCGCGTGCATCAGCGTCTGATTGACGGAAGCTCCGCCGGAGATGGTCCTCTTCAATACCTCTCTGCGCTCCTTCGCGTTGGTGCCGAAGTAATAAAGCGCTAGCGGCCGCGAATGGCGATTTACGTATTCGATTGCTTCGTCAATCCGGGAATATGTTTTCAGCGGGAGCACCGGACCGAAGATCTCCTCGCGCATGACCGCCAAATCGTCGCTCGGCTCGACCACGAGCGTCGGCGACAGCTTACGATCACTTCGGTCGAGCGCTTCGCTCGTCGGCGCGAGGTCGACCACCCGTGTTCCCCTCGCCCTCGCCTCCTCGATAAATTGCTCGATGCGGCGATAATGCCGGTCGTTGACGATGCTGGTGTAATCGGGGTTGTTCTTGAGGCTGGGATACATCTTGCGCACCGCTTCAGCGGCGAAGCGGATGAATTGCTCACGCATTGCAACCGGAAGCAACACGTAGTCAGGAGCGATGCACGATTGTCCGGCGTTTAGTAGTTTGCCATAAAGGATGCTCTCGACCGCGCCTGGCAGCGCGGCGTCCGCACCCAGGATGCAAGGCGACTTGCCGCCGAGTTCGAGTGTCACCGGCGTCAAGTTCTCGGCCGCCGCCCTCGCGACGAGCCGGCCGACTGCGGTCGAGCCGGTGTAAATCAAATGGTCGAAGGGGAGACGAGCGAACTTCGCGCCCACTTCCTGGTCTCCGAGAACGGTTGCTACCTGGTCAGCGGGAAAGAGCGCGCCGAGGAACTCGGCGATGAACTGCGCCGTGCGGGGCGCGAATTCCGAGGGCTTCAGCATCACCCGATTGCCCGCGGCAAGCGCGGCGATGAGCGGCATGATCGCAAGCTGAAAAGGATAGTTCCACGGGCTGACGATTCCGACGACGCCGACCGGCTGATAGAAAATTCGCGCCCGTCCCGGCTTCAACTCAAGGCTTACCGGGACGCGCCTTGGCCTCATCCAGTTCGGCAAGTGCCGCACCGCGTGGCGGATCGAGCCGCAAACAACGAGCACTTCGGCGAGCAAGCTCTCGTGTCGAGAGCGGCTCCCGAAATCTGAAGAGATTACGTCCGCAATGCGATCAGCGGAATTCTTGACTGCCTGCTTGAGCTTAGCAAGATCGGCGCGACGCTGCTCCAGCGAAGGCGGCCCGTCCCGAAGGAAGGCCTCGCGCTGGTGCTCAAGGATGGCGGAGAGTCCGCGTACGGAATTCACTCCTCTTTCCTCATGGCCTTTGCTTCGCACGGCCGGGCGCGCCATTCAATTTTAGCAGAAGACAAGCAGATTTTTGCTCATTGACCTGCATCAACGATGACGCCTGCTTTCGCGATTAACTAAAATTTTGAACGATGACCTGGACATTGTAATCACCGAGGAGCCGCATGGCTGACGGGCTAAGGGAGCCAACGCGAACGGCAGCCGATGAGCCTCGGCCCGTTGAACCGCCGCTATCCACTGCGCCGGCGCTGGCGGCGAAAGCGGACGATCTCGAAGCCCTCCGC
>DASQCY010000154.1:0-2233 GCA_035634495.1 Allostellaceae bacterium | reverse complement strand
ACTCTTGGCCCCTGTCCTCCTGTCCGCGTGCGTCTCTCAGAGCACATACGACCAACTCCAGGCGCAATATCGTCAGGTTCAGCAGGAGAATGTGGCGTTACAGACGCAGGTTGCCGCCGATAAGACGCAGATCTGTCGGCTGGCAGGGGCGATCAAATACACCGTGAACAGCGATTTGCTCTTCACCTCGGGCGGCTGGGATATGAGCGAACGGGGAAAGCAGATTATCGCTAATATGGCGGCGAAGTTGGCACCCACGCAACAGAACAAGGTCTTGGTGAGCGGCTATACCGACAATAAGCCGGTTGGTCCGGCTCTGGCGCGGCAAGGGGTCACCTCAAATCAGGACCTTTCGCAAAAACGTGCTGACAACGTGATGGCGTTTCTGATCTCGCAGGGCGTTAAGCCCGACATGATCTCAGCGAAGGGATTTGGTGACGCCGATCCGGTCGCTTCGAACGACACACCACAGGGCCGCTCCCAGAACCGTCGGGTGGAGCTGTCGGTACCCGCTTCCGGCTGCTGAGAGTTCTGCTTTAGCGGCTGGCGGTGTCAGTCGCCAGCACCGGCCTTCGGCTCGGTGTTACTTCCGTTGCGTCGCGGGCCGTGGCGCCGTAGCTCGCGCCGAATTCGGGCCCGACCGGGTTGTTTCCGACCGGCAAGTATTCGGTCTATGCAGTAGTCTGTAGTCTTGCTCGCTCAGTGAGCGATGGCCGCAGGTCAATGTTACGTTGTGCCTTCTGGCGTCTTCGGTCGGAGTAATTTCGAAAGTGTTGATGTCCGCGAATGGATTGCCCGGCGTCGTCGCCGAGCTGTGTGCCGTGCTCGCCCGAATGAAGGGTGTGGAAGCGGTGGCGATCGGTGGCTCCCGCGCGGCAGGTGAGGATGATGCCGGCAGTGATTGGGATCTCGGGGTCTACTACCGCGGTAGCGTCGACCTTAGGCCTCTTAAGGCCTATGGCGAGGTGCATCCACCCGGTTCGTGGGGGCGGATCATGAATGGCGGGGCTTGGCTAAGCCTCGGAGGTATGAAGGTAGACGTGCTCCTTCGCGACCTCGACGTAGCGCTTTTTTGGACGGCCCAGGCCCGACGAGGCTCGTACGAAATAGACGCGCTCCTCGGCTATTTGGCCGGCCTGCCGACATACAGTTTAATGGCGGAGCTTGCACTGAATCGGACCGTGGATGGTCGTCTACCGATAATTGACCAATACCCGGTGAAGTTATCGCAAGCAGGCAGCCGTTGCTGGCGTTTGCATGCCGAGTTCAGCCTGGACCATGCGAGAATGCGGGCCGCGCGCGGCGACATTATCGGCACTGTCGGGCAATCGGCTAAAGCGGTGATCGAGACGGCTCATGCGCTGGCGTGCGCGTCCCATCGCTGGGTTATCAACGAGAAGAAGCTGATGGAACATTCCGGGCTTCAGGATTTGCATGTTCGGTTTATTGATATTCCGACCACGCCCCCAGAGCTTTTGACTTGGCTAAGCGAGCTTCGCGCGTTGCTGAACCCCATTCAGCCCTAGACACACCTTAGCCCGCCTGACCGTCGATTTGATCTGATTGGCATATGCGCGCGATGTCGCCCGGCATGGGGTCGGATGCGGTCAAAACGGCGGCGGCCCGACGATCTCCCAGCGATGGCGCCGATACGCGGCTCTGACGTCCTCCGCATCAAACGACTCATAGGAGCGCTGCAGCCGCTGCGATTCCTCGAAAAACCCGCGCCGTCTCCGCACCCGAGTTCTTCCAGGCGTGAGCGAGCCCGCGCGGCATGAAGGCACAGGTGCCCGGACCGCCAACCGTGACCTCCTCGCCAATCTTGAATGTGATCTCGCCGGCGAGCACGTAGGCGACCTCGTCGCTATCGTGGTGCAGGTGATAGGTTGTCTCAGTGCCGGACGGTGCGGTTTCCTCAAACATCATCACGCTCTCGCCGGTCTCCGCACCCAAAAGTTTGAGCGCTGACGATCGACCCGCTGCCATCTCCCACACCCGTCCTTGACCGGGCGGTACCACAAAACCGTGTGCCTCCATCGTTCGATCCTCCGGTTGCGATTTCATGAGCCTCTGGCTTCCTTGCACGGATTCACCCAGCGAAGACCGCTAAAGCGGGCGAATTCCGTATCGGTCGAATATAAAATATACCCGCGCTCCATAGCGAGTACGGCCAAGTGGGCGTCCGTCGTGAGGTTACCGGCGGTGCCAAGACGCTCGAGTTCGGCCCGAAGCC
>DASQCY010000153.1:0-7373 GCA_035634495.1 Allostellaceae bacterium | reverse complement strand
CGTCGTGCCCGAGCCGAATCAGCGCCTGGTTGAGCACCATCCGGATCGCGCGATCATCATCGGCCACCAGGATCGTCGAGGCCATCATCCGATACCGTCTTGCGCGACCACTGGCAGAAACACCCGGAACACCGTTCGCCGAGGCTGGCTGTCGAATTCGATGACGCCGCCGTGGTCGCCGATCACCTTGGCTACCAATGCAAGACCGAGGCCATTCCCCTTCCGTTTGGTCGTGACGAACGGGTCGAACAAGTAAGGGCGCAGATCCGCCGGAATGCCGGCGCCGTTGTCGGTTACCGAGACCATCAGCGGCAAAGGCTGGCGTCCCTTGCCGCCGGGGACGGCGAGCCGCAGACCGTGGCGGTAGGCCGTCGTCAGAATGATTTCGCCATCCGAACCGGGCAGCGCCTCGGCGGCGTTCTTGACGAGATTCAGAAACACCTGAACCAGGAGATCGCGATTGCCGCGGACCGGGGGCAGCGACGGGTCGTATTCCTCGACCAGACGGACATGGCGCGCGAAGCCGGATAGCGCCACCTTGCGGACCCGCTCGAGCACTTCGTGGATGTTGACCGCTTCGCGCTCGACCGGTCGATGGTCGGAGAACGCCTCCATCCGGTCGACGAGGGCGACGATTCGGTCGGTCTCGTCGCAGATCAGCTGCGTCAGCTCGCGCCCGGCCGCATCAGCGTCCTGCTCGAGCAGCTGGGCCGCGCCGCGGATTCCGGACAACGGGTTCTTGACCTCATGCGCGAGCATCGCGGCCATCGCCGTGATCGATCGGGCAGCATTCCGATGGATCAGCTGGCGGTCTATCTTTTCCGCCATCGAGCGCTCGTGCAGCGTAAGGACGAGTTTGTCCGCCCCCTCGCCGGTCAGCGCCCCCTGGATTGTGACCGAGCGGCTGCCGAACCGCGGTCCTTCGAGCAGCATGTCATATTCGGAGATTGTGTTGCCGACGCGCCAAACCGAATCGATGAGCGACAGCAGGGAGCTGTGCGGCGCCACGAAATCAGCCAGGAGGCTGCCGGATAACGCGGCGGCGCCGGAGCCGAAAAACTGCTCGGCCGCCGTGTTGACAAAGCGGATGCGCTCGCCGCGATCGATGACGATGACCGGGTCAGGTAGTGCCCCCAGAATCGCCACCGCGTCGAGCCCTCGCTCGCCGACGGAACGCGGTGTTGCGCTCGGCGTGGGCGCGCTCCCCTGACGGCGCAGCGGCGCCACGGCTACGCCGCCCTGTGAGCCAGCAGCGGCTCGTAGAAGGAGCTGATTAGGGCTCTGACGCGATCGACTTCGATCGTTTGGTTAACCGCGGCCCGAAATTCCGCCGAGCCGGAAAGACTCTTCGAATACCAGGCGATGTGCTTGCGCGCGAGACGTGAGCCTACCTCGCTCCCGTAATGGGCGAGTATGTCTTCGTAATGATCCAGTACGATCTCGCGTTGTGCGCTCAGCGGCGGGTCGGGGGTGCGCCTGCGGTTCCTGAGCCAATCAGCCACCTGGCGAATGAACCACGGCCGTCCATAGCATCCGCGGCCGACCATCAGGCCGTCGGCGCCCGACTCCTGCAACGCCTGATCGGCGCCCTCTAGGCTTACGATGTCGCCATTGGCGATGACCGGGATTCTTACCGCCTCCTTGACCAGACGGATGAACTTCCAGTCGGCGGAGCCGGAATAGAGCTGGCACCGTGTGCGGCCATGCACAGTGATCATGCGAATGCCGCATGCTTCGGCAATCCGGGCGAGCCGGGGTGCGTTGCGGTTGCGATCATCCCAGCCGGTACGCATTTTCAGGGTAACTGGAAGGTCCACGGCCTTGACAGTCGCCTCCAGGATACGCGCGGCATGGGTCTCGTCGCGCATCAGCGCCGAGCCTGCATGGCCATTGACCACCTTCTTGACCGGACAGCCGAAATTGATGTCGATGATTCGTGCACCGCGATCGGCATTGAGCTTTGCCGCCTCGGCCATTACTCGCGGCTCGCAGCCGGCGAGTTGAACCGCCATCGGCTGCTCCTCGGGGCAGCTTCGCACCATCGTCAGCGATTGCCGTGTCTCACGGATCATTGCCTCGCTGGCGATCATCTCGGAGACGACGAGACCCGCCCCGAGGTGCTTGACGAGACGACGAAACGGCAGATCGGTTACGCCCGACATCGGCGCCAGGATGACCGGGTCAGCAAGCATCAGTGAACCAATAGAAATGCCCATAGATTATGCAATTATATCATGTGCCTAGACCTTGGGCAGATATTAGATACTTTTGTGTTGCAGTGCAATATCGAGTCTGGGCTACCTAGCAGACCGAGCCGGCGCCCCGAGCTACCCCGAGCTGCAACAGACAGTTGTGCCGGTGATCAATCGTAGCTACGTCTGCAGCGGGTCTGCAGCAGAATCTCACCTTCAGGTTGCAATGCCTGTCCGGCCCGGCTGGCAGAATTGCCCGTCCCGTACCCGTCCTTGCGCGCGAGTGGTTTTCGTTGAAAGTCCATCGGTAACCGGCATCTCCTTCGTCCGGCAGCGAATCCCGATCCCGAAAGCGCTATCGACGGGAAACTCTATAATGTCAATTCGTCAATTTTGTGATGGTAATTATTTCAATGAAAGAGTGCGCCCCTCCGGGCCATAGCGAGACTGCGGATCGTGCGATAAATTCGGGCATGGCTCCCGTATATGCCCTCGTCGTCGCGGCCGGTCGGGGCACTCGGTTCGGCGGCGCCGTGCCCAAGCAATACCTTACGCTCGGCGGCGCCAGCATGCTGCGTCATGCGGTCGCGGCACTCGCCGGGCAGCCGCGGATCTCCGACGTGCTGGTGACGATTCGACCGGAGGACAGGGGCATGTATGATCGTGCCGTTGTCGGTCTGCGGGTCATGCCACCGGTGGCGGGCGGTTTGACCCGGCAGGACTCTGTGCGGCTCGGGCTGGAGGCGCTGACGCCTTATCGCCCGGAGCGGGTGTTGATCCACGACGGAGCGCGGCCGTTTCCTAATACGTCGTTGGTCGACAGGGTCATCGATGGGCTCGACCGGGCACCGGCGGTAATTCCCTGCCTGCGGTTGCGCGACACGATCAAACGTGTCGAAGACGGGGCGATCCGAGCGACGATCGACCGATCCGCCCTGTGGCGGGCTCAGACGCCGCAGGGCTTTCACTTTGATGCGATCCTCGCCGCGCACCGCGCTGCGATCGGTCGCACGCTAACCGACGACGCCGCGATCGCCGAAGCGGCGGGGTTGGCTCCGCTCGTGATTGAAGGCAGCGAGGACAATTTGAAGGTGACGGCCGCAGAGGATCTCGCCGCCGCCGAAATCCTGATCGCGGCACGGCAAGGCGATGTTCGCGTCGGGCAGGGCTTCGACGTTCACGCTTTCGGCCCCGGTCGCCACGTTCGAATATGCGGCATCGAGATCCCGCACGACCGGAGCCTTGCCGGCCATTCCGACGCCGATGTCGGTCTCCACGCCTTGACCGACGCCGTGCTTGGCGCCGTCGGCGCCGGCGATATCGGCGTGCATTTTCCGGCGACCGATCCCCGCTGGCGGGGTGCTGCTTCCGACCAATTTCTCCGACACGCCGCCGATCTCGTTCGCGCGAAGGGTGGTGCAATCGCCGCAGTCGATGTCACGATCATTTGCGAGCGGCCGAAGATTGGTCCCTATCGCGCGGTGATGATCGAAAGGGTCGCCGCGATCCTCGACGTCGCCGCGACTCGCGTCAGCGTCAAGGCGACGACGACCGACAAGCTCGGCTTTACCGGCCGCGGCGAGGGCATCGCCGCGCAAGCGGTCGCTACCGTGCGCCTGCCGCTCTGAGACCGCTTGTCGGCCGCCCCCTCGGCTTGCCGTTCGGGCATCCGGCGGTGCTGCTCGCCACGTGGTTCGGCACGGGCCTCTTGCCGATCACGCCGGGGACCTGGGGATCGCTCGCCGCGTTGCCCTTCGCTTGGGCGATCCGGAGCCATTTGGGTACGACCAGTCTAACCGTTGCCACCGTGATCGTCTTCACCATCGGCTGGTGGGCCGCGGCGACCGTCGCCAAGGCGAGCGCGATCGAGGATCCCGGCGCGGTCGTGATCGACGAGGTCGTGGCGCAATGGCTGGTGTTGCTGCCGGCACCTCTCGACCCCCTCACCTACACCCTCGCCTTTCTGCTGTTCCGGTTCTTCGACATCTGGAAGCCGTGGCCGGTGAGGTGGGCCGAACGACACGTCAAGGGTGGTCTCGGCATCATGCTCGACGATCTCCTGGCGGCGGTCTACGCTGTCGTCTCGTTGTCGGGTCTGCTTGTGATCGGCGGAGTGTCTGGTGTTCGAAGCTGAAACCCTCACCCTTGCGCAGTCCGTTCTCGATGCGTGCCGAGCCCGCGGGTGGCATGTCGCGACAGCTGAATCCTGTACCGGTGGACTGGTGGCGGGAGCGCTGACGGCGATTGCCGGCTCGTCGGATGTCGTCGAGCGCGGTTTCGTGACCTATTCCAACGAGGCGAAATCGGAATTGCTTGGTGTTCCTCCTGAAACCATCGCTGCGCATGGCGCGGTCAGCAGCGAGACCGCCGCGGCAATGGCCGAGGGTGCGGTGGCTCGCGCCCCCGTGGATCTAGCGATCTCGGTGGCCGGCGTTGCCGGCCCCGGCGGCGGCAGCGCCACCAAGCCCGTCGGGCTCGTCATTTTTGGCTTGGCGCGACGCGATGGACTGTGCCGGACCGAGCGCCGCATCTTCGATGGAGATCGCTCGGCGGTGCGCCAGGCGGCGCTGCAGGTGGCGCTTGGTCTGCTGGCCGCCGAAGCGCGCAGCTGAATGGGGAGATCATCATGAGCGGGGTTGTGAAGGCGGTCAGCCGCAGCGCCGGACATACGCTGGTCAAGTCGAACGAGGACAAGATCCGGCTAGTGGCCGGGCTCGGTGTAGAGGGCGACGCGCATTTGGGCGCCACGGTCAAGCATCGCTCGCGAGTGGCACGCGACCCGAGCCAGCCCAATCTGCGACAGGTGCATCTGATCCACGCCGAATTGCATGACGAGTTGAGGGAACGGGGCTTCGCCGTCTCGGCCGGGCAGATGGGCGAGAACGTGACGACGCGCGGCGTCGATCTTTTGAGGCTGCCGGCCGGTGCGCGCCTCCATCTCGGCGACACGGCGGTCATCGAGGTGACCGGTCTCCGCAACCCTTGCGCCCAGCTCGACCGCATTCAGCGAGGGCTGATGGAGGCGACCCTGGAACGCGGCCACGACGGTAGCCTCGTCCGCAAGGCCGGCATCATGGGTGTCGTCGTCGCCGGTGGCGATGTCCGGCCGGGCGACCTGATCCACGTCGAGCTCCCGGCAGAGCCACTCCAGTCGCTGACACCTGTCTAATTCCGAACTCACAACCGGCGGAGTAATTAGCGCCCTCTCAAATCGAGTACGACCCGCGATCCCAGAATTTTGCTTCCTTTCCCGGACCCTCTGTGGCTCAAAGGGCTGCAATTTGCGCGCGAGCGCCATCGGCGGGGACGTCTGGCCGACAGGCGCCCACGGCCGCAATGGGAGGGAGGAAGGTGTGGTCAGCTCGAGCATCGCGGGGTGATCAAGGCAGCGGCAACGACCGCCGTTGCGCAGTTGGCCGCACGTTTCGCGATTGCCTCCGCTAGACGCCCTCACCCGAAAGTGTTACACGCTAGTCTCGCCTGATCTTGCGGGATCTGGGAGGAACGGGAGGAAAGCAATGGACAAACAGAACAACGTTAATCGCCGGGACTTTCTCAACAAGCTCGGCCTCACCGTAGGCGGAGCCGGACTCGTCGGGGCTGGCGCGGTGGCCGGTCCACCGCTGCTGAGAGCCGCGGAGCCCGCCAAGGGGAAGATCCCGGACACGCCCTTCAAGACCGGGCACATGACCTTCTTGAGTGGGCCGGGCGCGGTGCTCGGCGAGCCCTCGATAAAGGGGCACACGCTGGCCGCAGAAGAGATCAATGCGCAAGGCGGACTTCTCGGCAAACGCAAGATAGAGACCGTCAAAGCGGACGAGGCGGCGGGAACCGACGCCAATGTCAAGGAGCTTCGCCGCATGAAGCTCTCCGAGAACATCGACATGTTCACCGGTGTCATCTCGAGCGGGAACTCGCCGGCTCTCGGCCCAGTCGCCGAAGAGCTCGGGGTATTGACGATCCTAACCGACGGCTGCACCGATTTCCTCTTCGACAAGGCGGTACCCAATCCGAAATATCTGTTCCGCATCACCAACATCCAATCGGCCGACGGCATAACCGCGGCGATAGGCGCCGCCCAGGCCTGGCCGAATGTCCGCAAGATTGCGCACCTTCACCCGGACTACAGCTACGGCCGCAACGCCGCCGAGCATTTCACCTTGGCGATCGAGCGGTTGATTCCCGGGACCCAGACCGTCTCCGAGATCTGGCCGCCGCTAGGCACCTCGGACTTTACCGCACACATCACCAAGGTCCTGTCATCGGAGCCGGACCTACTGTTCACCTCGGTTTGGGGCGGCGACTATGTGGCCTTTTACAAGCAAGCGCTGCGCTACGGCTTGTTCGACAAGATGAAGGTCGCGACCACACTCGCGCTTGGCGTGGCACCCCACGCGATCGGCAAGGACCACCCGGAAGGCGTCCTCGCGGGCGTGCACTCCAACTACCATTTCACCTATCCGACCGGCGACCGGTGGCCGCTCAACAAGGCATTCGTCGAACGCTACTACAAGCGGTGGAACGAGTATCCGAACTTCCAATCGGAAGGCGCCTATATGGCGCTTTATATCCTGAAGAGCGCGATCGAGCGGGCCAACAAGCTGACCGGTGGCTGGCCGGAGGACGAGGCGATCATCAGCCAGCTCGAAGGCCTCGGGATCGATGCGCCATCGGGCTATCTCTACATCCGGCCCGACAATCACCAAGGCTATAAGGACGCCATCACTGGCTTCAGCAAGAATCTCGCAGATTACCCGTTCCCAGTCTGGGATCCCGACCGGATCATCACGATCCCGATCCGTAATATCACCGCACCGCCGGGCTGGCCAAAGCCGGGGACGACGCACAACGAGTCGACTGCGGCGGCGAACTGGCTGAAGACCACCTGGCCGAAGCTGACCACCTGAGAACGCCGCTACCCTCACCCTTCCCATCGCTGGTGCGATGGGCCCCTTCCCTCTCCCGCAATGCGGGAGAGGGTGCACACGCGGAGCGAGGCGGGTGAGGGCTTGCTTGCCAGGTCCGAAAGGTAGGCGGCGGTGTCGATACTAGCGATCCAGCTGCTGAACTCGCTCTTCTACGCTTCGGTTCTGTTTCTGATCGCGGCCGGGCTAAGCCTGATTTTCGGGGTCATGCGCATCGTCAATCTGGCGCATGGCAGCCTCTTTGCGGTCGGCGCTT
>DASQCY010000152.1:0-4969 GCA_035634495.1 Allostellaceae bacterium | reverse complement strand
CCGGCTCATGTGGGCGATCGGCGCGATCATGGTCGCGTTTGTGATCTGTTATCAGTTCAAGGAGCACATCTACGGCTTCCTGGTGCACCCGCTCGCTGTCATCTTCGAAGGGCAGACCGGTCGTCGTCTGATCTACACCGGCTTGACCGAGGCATTCTTCACCTATGTGAAGGCGTCGTTCTGGGCGGCGCTTTGCATCGCCTTCCCGGTCGTGGCCACCCAGATTTGGAAATTCGTCGCACCGGGCCTCTACAAGAACGAGCGGCGCGCGTTTTACCCTTACCTATTCGCCACTCCAGTATTGTTCGCAATGGGGGCAGCACTCGCCTATTTCGTCGTGATCCCGATCGCCTGGCGTTTCTTCGTCAGCTTCGAGACGCCGACCGGCGTGGATGGCGGGCTGCCGATCGTCCTCGAGGCCAAGGTCAACGAGTACCTGTCGCTGGTCATGACCCTGCTGCTGGGGTTTGGCATCGCCTTTCAGCTTCCGGTGTTGCTCACCTTGATGGCCCGCGTCGGTCTCGTCACATCTGCTGGCCTGGCCTCCAAACGCCGCTATGCGATCGTCATCATGTTCGTCGTGGCGGCGGTGCTGACCCCGCCCGACATTGTCAGCCAGACCAGTCTCGCGGTCCCGCTAATCATTCTTTTCGAGGCCTCGATCATTTCCTGTCGCATGGTGGAGAAAGCGCGCGCTCGCCGCGAAGCGGAAGAGGAGGCCGAGCTCGCCGGAAGGGCAAAGCCCGCCCCCGGCGCCTGACGTAGCTGACCGATGGACGCGCCTCGAACGGCTCTTTATATCCCTAACAACTATGCACGATCTCAGATGGATCCGGGAGCATCCGGACGAATTCGACCGTGGTCTCACCCGGCGCGGTTTATCAAAGCACGCCGAGGGGATCCTTGCGCTAGACCGTTCGTGGCGCGCCGCCGAGACTCGCGCGCAGGAGGCCCAGGCTCAGCGAAATCGGATTTCCAGGGAGATAGGCTCTGCCAAATCGCGCGGTCTCGACGTCCAGGTGCTGGTCGATTCGCAGAGGGCGACCAGGGAGGCCGAGGCAAACGAGGCCGCTGAGGCCTCGCGGGTGCGCGCGGAGATCGACGAGACCCTGGCCGGGTTGCCGAACCTGCCGGCTGAGGACGTGCCGGATGGTCCCGACGAGACTGCAAATCGGGTGCTGCGTCACTACGGCGAGCCGCCCCGCTTCGATTTTGCCCCACTGCCGCACGATGCGATCGGCGAACGGCTTGGTCAGATGGATTTCGCGCGAGCCGGGAAATTGTCCGGCTCGCGCTTCGTCGTGTTACGCGGCGCGCTCGCCCGGCTTGAACGGGCGCTCGGCCAGTTCATGGTCGATCTTCACACGACCGAGTTTGGATATACCGAGGTTTCTCCGCCGCTGCTGGTCCGCGACGAAGCTGTGTTCGGGACCGGCCAGCTCCCAAAGTTCTCCGAGGATTTGTTTCGCACCACAGACGGCTACTGGCTGATCCCAACCGCCGAAGTGCCCCTGGCCAATCTTGTCGCCGGCGAAGTACTTGATGAGAACAGGTTGCCGCTGCGGTACACCGCGTGGACGCCTTGCTTTCGCTCGGAGGCCGGTGCGGCGGGGAAAGACACGCGCGGCATGATCCGCCAGCATCAGTTCGAGAAGGTCGAGCTCGTCTCGATCACCCGGCCCGAGGAGTCGGTGGCCGAGCACGAGCGCATGACCGCCTGCGCCGAAGAGGTTTTGAAGAGGCTCGGCCTCGCCTACCGCGTCGTGGTGCTGTCGACCGGCGACATGGGGTTTGCGGCGCACAAGACCTACGATATCGAGGTCTGGTTGCCGGGGCAGGGGACCTATAGAGAGATTTCCAGCTGCTCGAATTGCGGTACCTTCCAGGCTCTGCGAATGAAGGCGCGCTACCGCCCGGTGGGCGGCAAGGGCACGTTGCCGGTCCACACGCTCAACGGGTCTGGTCTTGCGATCGGCCGGACCTTGATCGCTATCCTTGAGAACTTCCAACGGCACAATGGCACGGTGGCACTGCCGAAAGTGTTGCAGCCATACATGGCAGGGCAGGAGGTGATCGAACCCCGTGACTGAACCGCGGATCCATCTTGACAGAGCCGACCCACATCCGCCTCGCTGAAGAAGGTCTTCTTGGGAGCGTGGGCGAAGTGAGTTTTGGCGAGCCGGGGCTGGTTCAAAAGAAGCTGCGACTGCTGATGGAGCTGCGCCGCGCCGGAATCGGCGATGCGCGAGTGCTAGGAGCGATCGAGAAGACGCCGCGCGAGAAATTCGTGCCACCCGCCTTCGAGGATCAGGCCTACGAGAACTTGGCCTTGCCGATCGGTCAAGGTCAAACTGTGAGCCAGCCTTATGTGGTGGCGCTGATGACCGACAAGCTGGAGCTCGGTGAGCGGCACAATGCGCTCGAGATCGGCACCGGTTCGGGATATCAGGCCGCGGTCCTCGCACGCCTCTGCCGCCGGGTATTCTCGATCGAGAGGCATCGTGAGCTGTTGCGCGATGCCGAGCGCCGATTCGGCGAACTGCACCTGCGCAACATCGTTTGCCGATGCGGTGACGGGACAAAGGGTTGGCCCGAACAGGCGCCTTACGACCGAGTGATCGTCACCGCCGCGGCGGGGCAGGTCCCGCCAACCCTCATAGACAGGCTTGCGCCGGGCGGGATACTGGTCGCGCCGGTCGGCGAGGATCACCGCGATCAGCAGCTCATCCGCATCCGGCGCCATGATCACGGGTTTTCGACCGAAAACCTCGGTCTCGTGCGGTTTGTGCCGCTCGTCGTCGGGTTGCCGCGGCGAACCGGCGGCCAAAACTTGACATGATTCGGGCTTAGCGTAGCGTACCAAGTATCGGGTTTCTTGCGCGTCGGGGGGCGTGCAGGGGGAAAATGCTGAACGCCAGTGAGAGGGGATTCGGGGGCGCTGCCGCGGCGCTGGTGTTGCTGGTCGCGGCCTGCGGTCCACGACCGGACGGGCCTGCTCCGGTGGTGAGTGGCGAACCACCGGCCAGGCCGGAGCCAGAACAGGTCACGGTGCAACGCGGCCAGACTCTGTCGGGCATTGCCCATGCTTATCATGTTCCGATGCAGGTTATCGCGGAAGAGAACCGCTTGCTGCCGCCTTATCGCATCGAGGTGGGTCAGACCCTGATAATCCCTCAGGTCAGCCAGCCCGCGATCCCGCTCGCATCGGCGTCACTCGCGGCGTTGCGGCCGCCAAAATCGGAAGAGGTCGCCGCATCAAAACAACCCGAGGCGATCTCACCCGAGCGCACAGCTCCAACCGCGGTCGGGAACCCGGCAGTCGCTGCTGCAGTGCCGCCTAGTCTGACAGTGCCCCTGCCGTCCACTCCCGCCGAGGCGCGCCACCCCGATTCCATGCCCCCTGGTCCACCGCCGGCGCCTGCCTCAGCTCCGGAGCCGTCGGCGGCGACCCCCGCGCCGCCGACTCGGGCGTCGGACGGCGGCACTTTTCTCTGGCCGGTTCACGGCCATGTCCTCTCCGGCTATGGTTCGGGACGGGACGGGACGCACAACGACGGCATCAATATTGCCGCTCCGCGCGGCGCTGCAATCGAGGCGGCCGATGGAGGAATCGTAGCCTATGCCGGCAACGAGCTACGCGGTTACGGCAACCTCATTCTCGTCAAACACCCCAATGGCTGGATTTCGGCCTATGCGCATTGCGATTTGATGTTGGTCAAACGCGGCGACAAGGTCGCCCGCGGCCAGATGATTGGGCGCGTCGGCTCCACCGGCAGCGTCGCCGAGCCACAGCTCCATTTCGAGCTGCGTCGCGGCAACCGTGCGGTCGATCCGCGCGAGTTCCTGGCGCCGTTGCCGACCGCCGGCACCGAACGGAGCTCGCCGCTGGGCTGACTCTCGGCTGTAGATGAGCCTCTTCGGCGGAGTAAACGGCCCGACCATTGCTCTTTAACCAGGCATCGCGTACCAATTTGCCTGGTGTGCGGTCGCGATATCCCCTTCGCGACCGGCAAAGCCGCTCCGTCGGATCGCTGCGGCGCGTGATCTCGAGGCTTGATGCCGATGCTGATTTCTGCCGCCTACGCCCAGGGAACAGGCATTACGGGGATATTCGACAATCAGAGCGCACTAATTCAATTCCTCCCTCTGGTCCTGATCTTTGTCGTCTTCTATTTCCTGTTGATTCGACCGCAGCAGCGCAAGGCGAAAGATCACAAAACGATGCTTGACGCGCTACGGCGCGGGGATCGAGTCGTGACCGGGGGCGGCATCATCGGTACGGTCGCCCGCGTGGAGAATCCCGAAGAGGTCACGGTGGACATCGCCGATGGCGTCCGTGTTCGTGTCCTGCGTAGCACGATCTCAAGCGTGCTCGCCAAGCCGGACCCGGCCGCAGCGCGAGAGGCGGCGAAGCAAAGGGAGGAGGCTCGGGCGAAGGCTGAAACAAAGGATTGACCTGCTTTGCCGATACGAAAGCTCATGGCATGCTTTATTTTGCAAACTGGAAAATCGCTCTGATCTGCGCTATATGCGCGCTCGGCGTACTCCTGTCATTGCCGAATCTGTTCAGTCCGTCGCTGCTTGCGCAGATGCCGCGTTTCTTGCCGCACAAGCAGGTGGCGCTCGGCCTCGACCTGCGCGGCGGGTCCTATCTGCTGCTGCAAGTCGACGTCGCCGCCGCGCAGCGCGAGCATCTCAACTCGCTGATTGACAACGTCCGCAACGCGTTGCGCGATGCCAATATCGGCTACACCGGCCTCGACGTCGAAGGGGATGCGATCGCGTTTGCCATCCGTGAGCCCGACCGTATCGATGATGCCCGCCAGGCGCTGCGCAAAATCGATCCGGACCTCACCGTCGAGATTGCCGCCGACGGATCGGGGACGATGCGGTTCAGCACGGTTGCGACCGACGCACGACGGCGCCAGGCAGTTGATCAGTCGATCGAGATCATTCGCCGGCGCGTCGA
>DASQCY010000151.1:0-9050 GCA_035634495.1 Allostellaceae bacterium | reverse complement strand
CGTGCGGCGTAAACCAACGCACGAGGCGGGCGAGCGGATTGTGGCGTAGCGGTTCGATGAAAACGATCCGTCCGCCGTCTCGAAGTACCCGGTGGATTTCGCGCAGTGCGCAGTCAAACTCAAGGTGATGTAGAATAGCCACTCCGAACACCATGTCGAGACTGCCGTCGGCGAATTCGAGGTCGTGCGCGTCCATCTTCCGGAAATCGCAAGAAACACCTAGTTTTGCCGCCTGTGCTCGACCGATCTCAAGCTCCGTCTGCGAGATGTTGATGCAGGTAAGTTGTGCCGGTCGGTAACCATACCGGGCGAGACACCATTCCCACGATTGAGACCCGATCTCGAGAACTTGCGAACCCGTGGCCTCACGCATCGCCACACGGATCGCCTCGTTACGCCGCTGCCGCCCTACGCCGTCATTCAGATATGTCAAGGCGGACTCGAACCTGGCGCGTCGCAGTCGTTGCTTATCATAGAGTTCGGCCTCCCTATCGGAGCGATTTTTGACATCCGATCTCATTCATTACACCGAGTCATTTTTGGTCACCCAGGTCACTTAGAGATCGATGACAGCGGCAAACTTATGTCCCCCTGACTATAGTATAGAGGTTATGATTATACTACTAACGAGAGGCAGACATAAACATCCAACATAGGCGCACTCCGTTAGTGGCGCCGACGCCCCACAAAGTGTTGCAACGGCGGAGGTAAAAGCAAGGAGCAACGCTTGCTGATCGCCCGTGCCTCGGCACCTCTGGTGGGTCGCGCGGGTCGACTGGGCGGGGGTAATAGGCAATATCTTTGTCGACTCGCTGCTGGTCCCTCGCCCTCAGGTGAGGCTTGTCGCATGATTGAATAGCGATGTCGCGCATGGACCGCAATTCGACCGCAAACCGAAGGATTTTGCAATTCAGATGTGCGGCCGTTGCAGCAAGGTGCGACAAGGCGGTAATTTGAGAAAGCTCTGAAAGAGGTGGCGTGATGGCGACTGGCACGGGGTGGACCGAAACGGCCGTCGAATTGGCCGGGGTGAAGTTGCATCTCGCGCGCGCCGGCAGCGGGCGGCCCCTTCTGGTGTTGCATCATGACATCGGCAGCCCGGAGCGGCTCGACTTTTATGACGTGTTGGCCAATCGCTTTGATGTGCTCGTACCGCACCATCCGGGCTATGGTAAGTCTGAGCGGCCGCAATGGCTGCGCAGCGTCCGCGACGTCGCTGTTATGTATCAATCGATGCTGTCCGATCTCGCGCTGGACCGGGTCTCGCTGATCGGGCTCGGCTTTGGTGGTTGGATCGCGGCGGAGATGGCAACGATGGCGCCGCGCTATTTCCACCGGCTGATCTTGGTCGGGGCGATGGGTTTGAAGCCGCCGGAGGGAGATATTTTCGACCAGGCGATCGTGAGCTATCTCGACTACGCAAGAGCGGGTTTCCACGATCAGGCGGCTTTCGCCAAGATCTATGGCGATGTGTCGACCGATCAGTTGGTCGAGTGGGACCTCTGCCGCGAGATGTGCTTTCGGATTGCCTGGAAGCCCTACATGTACAGTCAGACGTTGCCCCACCTGTTGGGCGGAGTGCGCACCCCGACGCTCGTTGTTTGGGGCGACGACGATAAAGTGGTCCCAAAAAGTGCGGGGGAGCGCTATGCAGTCCTGTTGCCGCAGGCGCGTTTTGAGACGGTGCGCTCAGCTGGACATTGCGTCGAGATGGAGCGGCCGGGCGAGCTTGCCCGGCTGGTCAGCGGCTTCATCGAAGAGAATTAGCGGATCGACGGGCCCAGCCGGCCCAAGGAGGAAGCCATGCATGTGATGTATTTCACCGAGCAGCCGATGTCCGCGTACCCTGCTGAGATCGGGCTCGAATTCGGCGCCACCGCGCTGATGTTCTCGAACAAGTATTTCGATCCGGTAGCCGGCAGCCGGCTCTACAACGAATACCTTGAGCAATACATCTATGCTGAGGAGATGGGTGTCGAAGGTTTCATGCTGAACGAGCACCACAACGCGCCGTTCTGCATGCAGGCCAAGTGCAATATATTTGCCGCGATCCTCGCCGCTGTGACGAAAAAGGCGAAAATCGTCCTCCTGGGGAACCCACTCCCTTTGGCCGAGAACCCGGTGCGTCTTGCGGAAGAGCTGGCGATGATCGACATGATCTCGAAAGGCCGGTTGGTCTCCGGCTTTGTTCGCGGCGGCGGCCAGGAGCAGCTCGCCAACGGCGTCAGCCCGGCCTACAACCGCGAGCGCTTCGAAGAGGCGCACGATCTGGTGGTCGCGGCATGGACGCGCGAGGGCCCGTTTCGCTGGGAGGGCACGCACTACCAGCACCGCGTCGTCAATCCGTGGGCTGTCCCCTTGCAAAAACCCTATCCGCGCGTGTGGATCCCCGGGGTCTTGAGCAAAGAGACCATCATTTGGGCTGCCAAGCAGCGCTATCCCTATATCGCGCTCAACACCTCGATCGAGGCGACGAAGCAGATCTGGAAGCTTTACGACCAGGTGGCACTCGATACTGGCTACACCGCGGGCCCCCAGAACCGCGGCTATCTGCAGCAAGTCCATGTCTCCGACAGCGAGGAGAAGGCCGAGAAGAACGCTCGCCAGTTCCTGTGGATGCAAGGCGAGTTCACCGGTCTCGCGCATCCCGTGTGGTCGAACCCGGCGGGGTATTTCTCGCCCGAGTTCCGGCGGCAGTTCGTCGAGTTCGCGGTCGGGCGGGCAGAGAGCCCGCGTGGACGTCCCACGTTCGAAAAGCAGGTCGCCGACGGGCGGGTTATCTACGGCACGCCCGACACGGTCATTCCGAAACTACGCCGGGTTCTCGAAGAGACTCGCCCGAGCATTTATGGCCTATGGGGTAACGACGGCTCGGTCAGCCCCGAAGACGCCAAGACCTGCATCCGCCTGCTGGGCCAGGAGGTGATGCCCGCGATGCGCGAGATCGGCAAGGAATTGGGCCTCGCCGACCCCTTCGAAGCGAACGCTCCGGTGCACCTGCGCTACTCGAACGATGTGAAGCAGATGCCACAAGCCGCTGAGTAAGGCAGGTTCCGATCGGCTCTCGTGGATAGAGTAGAGTGCAGCCGGATCAGAACTGGCCGGGATCGAAATCGAGAACGGTGTGTCCGCCCATGATGCCGGGCAGATAGCCCGGCGCCACCGCCAGGAAATGCTCGGCATAAAACCGGGCGGTTGCTCGCTTAGCGGAGCGAAGCGTGGCATCGCCGCCGTTTTCGGCCGAACATCGCTCGGCGGCGAGCGCCAGCCGGGCCATCAGCCAGCCTGCGCAGACCGTACCGAGCATCTGGAGATAGGGCACCGACCCGGCCGCCGCCAAAGCCGGCTCCGCCGCGACCAGGAACGACGTCGCCGTTTCGAGCGCTGCCAGCCCGTCTTGCAGCGGTCGCGTGATCGCCGCCAGCTCGGTTGAACGAGCCTGATCGAGCGCTGCCAACGTCGCGCGCATCTCGGCGGCAAGCGCCGCGGCGGCTTCGCCACCATCGCGGCCGAGCTTGCGCCCGACGAGATCGTTCGCCTGGATTCCGTTCGTCCCCTCATAGATCGGCGCAATGCGCGCGTCGCGCAGATGTTGCGCGGCGCCCGTCTCCTCGACATAGCCCATTCCGCCATGCACCTGGATCCCGGTCGAGGCGACAGCGATTCCGAGATCGGTGCACCACGCCTTGACCACCGGGATCAACAGATCCGCCCGGCGCTGCGCCGCCTGGCGCGTGGCCGCATCGGGATGGCGGCGGCCGCGGTCGATCATCGCGGCGGCGTAATAGGCGAGTGCGCGCATCGCCTCGGTCGCGGCCCGCATCCACAGCAGCATGCGCCGCACGTCCGGATGATGAATGATCGGCGGCGTCTCGGCACTCGCCGAGGTGCCGAGCGGCCGGCCTTGCACCCGAATCCGGGCGAAGTCGCGGGCCTGCTGGTAGGCGCGCTCGGCGATCGCCACACCCTGCAGTCCGACATTGAGCCGGGCGGCGTTCATCATCGTGAACATGTATTCGAGGCCGCGATTCTCTTCGCCGATGCGCCAGCCGATGGCCCCCTCGTCCTCGCCATAGGCGAGCACGCAAGTCGGCGAGGCATGGATGCCGAGCTTGTGCTCCAGGCTCAACGTGCGGACGTCGTTGCGCGATCCTGGTCCCCCTTCATCATCGGGAAGAAACTTCGGCACGAGAAACAGCGAGATTCCCCGGCTGCCGGGCGGCGCTTCCGGGGTGCGGGCCAGCACCATGTGGATGATGTTCGGCGCCAAATCGTGGTCGCCATAGGTTATGAAGATTTTCTGCCCGGTGATGCGGTAATGCTCGCCCCAACGCGGATCATCGGCCGGCACCGCACGGCTCCGCAGCGCGCCGAGATCGGATCCGGCCTGCGGCTCGGTCAAATTCATCGTCCCCGTCCATTCCCCGGAGACGAGCTTGTCGAGGCAGAGCCGCTTTTGCTCTTGCGAGCCGTGAGCCTGTAAGAGCTCGACCGCGCCGACGGTGAGCAGCGGGCAGAGGGCAAAGCTCATGCAGGCGGAATTCCACATCTCCGCCACCGGGATGGCGAGTGCGAGCGGCAGGCCTTGGCCGCCATATTCGGGATCGAAGGCGAGCCCGTTCCAGCCACCGTCGACATATCGGGCATAGGCCTCGCGAAACCCCTGCGGGGTGCGCACGATGCCATTTTCGAGGACGCTGCCGGCGCGATCAGCCGGCTGGTTGAGCGGCGCCAGCTCGGTTTCGGCTAGCTTCGCCGCCTCGCCCAGGATTGCCTCGACGAGGTCGGGAGAGGCTGCCTCGTAGCCGGGCAACCGCGCCAATTTATCGAGCTCGGCTACTTCCTCGAGCACAAAACGCATATCGGCGAGTGGAGCAGAATAGGCCATGGCGAAGCTCCCTACAGCTGCGGTGCCGTAGCGCGGCGCAGCCGGTCGTTGATCGCGCGGCCGAGACCATGCTCGGGGATCGGCATCACCGCAATGCCGGTGAATGGCGGCCGGTCGATCCGGCGCAGCATCGCGAAGAGGTTCGCCGCCGCTTCGGCGAGATCGCCGGATCGGCTCAGCCACAACACCTCGGCGAAGCCCGGCGGCGCCTCGGGGCCAAAGGCGAGCAGGGCGTCACCGGGCTGCGCTCGGTCGGCCTCGAGACGCAGCGGAAGCGACGGCGCATAATGGCTCGCGAGCATCCCGGGCGATTTGAGCGAGCCCTTGGTTAGTGCAGCAATCGGTCCGAGGAGCGCCGTCAGCTGCTCTGACGTTACGCCGCCGGGGCGCAGCAGGGCGGGAGCCTCGGCCGATAGGTCGAGGACCGTCGACTCGAGGCCCACCGGGGTGCGACCACCATCGAGGATCAAGGAGACGCGGTCGCCGATTTCCTCGGCGACGTGCGCCGCTTCGGTCGGGCTCACTCGGCCCGAGCGGTTGGCCGAGGGGGCGGCGATCGGCCGGCCGGTCTCGCGCAATAAGGCCTGCGCAACCTCGTGGGCCGGCGCCCGAAGGGCGATCGTGTCGAGCCCGGCGCTCCCGAGAAGCGACAAGCCGCTGTCGCTGCGGCGTCGCAAAACCAAGGTCAGCGGCCCCGGCCAGAACCGCGCGACGACCTCTCGAGCACGATCGTCGAAAATCGCGAGCGCTTCTGCTTCGGCCAACCCGGGTACATGTACGATCAGTGGGTTGAAACGCGGCCGGCCCTTCGCCGCGAAGATCTCGGCGACGGCGCGTTCGTTGGTCGCATCGCCGCCGAGCCCGTAGACGGTCTCGGTCGGAAAGGCAACGAGCCGGCTAGCTTTCAGCAGCCCGGCGGCGCGCGAGATCGCCCGGGGGGTGGCGGGCGAGATCAGGGCCAAGGCCCCCTCCCTAACCCCCCGCTTGCGGGGGAGGGTAGGTGGGGGTGACGCGAGCGGAGGATTGGCGTGAGCGGCGGCTATGGGAACAACTGTTCCCCGGTCTCTGCATCCTCGACGAAAATCGCGCTGACCGGGCAACTCTCCGCCGCTTCCAGGATTTTCTCGACGGTGTCGCCGTCGGGGTCGACCGCTTCCGACTGCCGGTTGTCGTTGAGCCGAAATACCTTGGGAGCGATCGCCTCGCACATCGCGTTGCCGACGCAGGTGGCGTGGTCGACCCGGACGCGCAGCTTGCGAGCCACAGCCGCCCCCTATTGCCAGGTGACCGGCAGCGACTTCAGCGAGCGAAACGTGATGCTGGGCTGGTATTCGAGCTCTTCCGTCTCGACCTGCAGGCCGGGGAACCGCTCGGCCAAGGCCTTGAAGACCTCCTGACCCTCGACCCGCGCCAGGGTCGCGCCCAAGCAGTGGTGAACCCCGTTTCCAAAGGCAACGTGTGGGTTTGGCTGCCGCGTAATGTCGAACCGGTCGGGGTCGGCGAACACATTGGGATCCCGATTGGCCGACGAGATAAACCAGCGGATGCGATCATCCTTGCGCATCACCTTGTCCCGCATCTCGACATCCTGCGAGGCGAGCCGCTGGATCGACTTGACCGGCGCGTCATAGCGCAGGCACTCCTCGGTCGCCCACTTGGCGGCGCCGGCCGGGTCCTTTTTGAGCAAGGCCCATTGGTCGGGATGCTGCATGAACGCCAAGGTGCCGTTGCACAACAGGTTGATCGTCGTTTCGTGGCCGGCCAGCAGTAGGAGCGAGGTGTTGACCAGCACTTGATGCCGGGTAAACACACCCTTCTTCTCGCCGCTCGCCAATACCGAGATGAAATCGTCACCCGGCCTGACGATGCGCTTGTCGACCAGCGGCGAGACGTATTCGAGCATCCCCTTCATGCCGTCGGTCAGGATCGGCATGCGATCGTACTCGCCGCGGCCGATATACAGCAGCTTCTCGGCGAGCTGCCGGACATAGGGGCGATCCTCGGCGGGCACACCCATCATCTGGGCGATGACCAGCACCGGCAGCGGGGTCGCCAGATCCCGCATGACGTCCATGGACCCCTTTTCCTCGGCCGCGTCGAGCAGTTCCTTGACGGCGTTCACGACAAACGGGCGCCACGATTCCATCGATTTGGGTGTGAAGTAGCCATGCACGATCCGCCGCATGTCCAGATGCTCGGGACGGTCGTGCTGGATGAACTGGTCGCCCTGGTAATGCCGGACGTATTCGTAGAGGCCGAGATCCGACTCGTCGATCGCGGGGTAGGCCGGCTTCGGGTCGTTCTTGAAGACTGCCGACGAAAACAGCTCGTGATGCCGGGTCAGCCAGGTCACGTCATCATGCCGGGTGATGACCCACAACGCATAGGTGTCGTTCCAATGCACCGGATCCTCGTCGCGCAGCCGGCCGTAATAGCCATACGGGTCGGCGATGACGTCCGGGGTGAACATGTCGTCGCGAACTGCTGTAACCATAACCTCCCTCCTCAATGCGTTCTCTGGAGCCCCCACCCGCCTCCCCCGGATCCGGGGGTCGGCGCCCCCACCCTACCCTCCCCCGCGGGCGGGGGAGGGTATGGGAGGGGCCGGCAGTTGAGGGTCAGTTAAGCCCGTAGAGCCCCATCGCCCCGCCGGCCATGACCTGGTGCTTGGTCTCCGGCGACAACCCCGCCATGCGATCCATAATCATTTTTGGAGCGCCGGGGAAGAACCCATCCGGGTGCGGGTAGTCGGTCGCCCACAGGATCTTGTGCGGGCCGATATAATCGGCGAGCGCCTTGATACTCCCCTCGACCGGTTCGAAGGAGATCCAGCAATTGCGTTGGAAGAGTTCGCTCGGCCGCGTCGTCAGACCTGAATCGTTGAAGCCCTGATCGTCGAAGTGCCGGTCCATACGGTCGAGCCACGGGGCGATCCAGCCGCCGCCCGATTCGAGGAAGGCGATCCGGATCTTCGGATGGCGCTCGCACACCCCGCCCCAAATGACGCTCATGCAGGCGAGCATCATCTCCATCGTATGCGAGATGATGTGGCGCGCGCCCCGGCCCTCGAACCGGTCGACCCCAACCGTCGGCATGCCGCTGCTGGCACCCTCATGGAAGCCAATCGCGAAATCGAGATCCTCCGCCGCAGCCCAGAACGGCTCGTAATCGGGATGGTGAATCATCTTGTTGTTGTACGGGTTCGGCCGGAGGAAGCCGCCGCGAAAACCCAGCTCCTTCTTGGCGAACCGCATCTCGGCGATCGCGAGGTCGACCGATTGCAGCGGCAGCATAGCGATACCGAACAGGCGGTCAGGATAGGGCTTGCAATAGTCGGCGAGCCAGCGGTTGTAGGCTCGGCACGTCGCAGCGGCGAGCTCCGGATCATGTATGGCCCCCGAAAACAGGCCGAGGCTCGGATAAAGGAAGGCGGCGTCGATGCCATCGGCATCCATGTCGGGGATGCGCTTGTGCGGATCGAACCCGCCCGGCTTCCCGTCCTTGTATGCCATCGTGTCGCCCTCGACGACACCTTGCCGCGCGCCGACCGCGCCGATCCGGCCGATACCGAGCCGACCGTCGCCGACCATGTGCTCTTCGATGACGAGCCGCTCCTTGCCGTTCTCGCCCTTGACGATCCGCGGCGCCCGGTCGCGGAACTTTGGATCGATGTATTTGTCCCAAAGATCCAACGGTTCGAGGATGTGCCCGTCGGCATCGATGACATTGTACGCGCGACCCATAACCCAGCTCCTTTTGGGTAGATGGCAAACCCGGAAACCAAACGCTCGTTTGGTTTGCTCGGACGCTAGGCCGTGAGCCGCCGACTGTCAAGCCCGACCAGGGTCATCCGAGATTGCGCCGCCGGTATCCCTGAGCCTACAATTCAGAATTGTATCGATTGTTACCGATGGCTGCATCTGCAGCAAATTTGCAGCAAAAGCTCCCGTATTGGTTGAACCACGAACCAGGTGCGGCGGCCTGTCTCGACCGCAACGGAGCCGCCGGCCCGCCCGCCCCGTTTCTACGAATCATAATCATCGGTCTCTTCGTATTCGCCCGTTTCGTCATAATCGTCGCCATCGGAATCATCCTCATCAGAATTCCCCGCCGCCAAAATCTGCAGCAGATTGAGACCAGAGCCTTCTTTCTTGGTTGCTTC
>DASQCY010000150.1:0-4912 GCA_035634495.1 Allostellaceae bacterium | reverse complement strand
CGATCAGCTCGTCGAGGAAATGGTCCTCAAATTCACCCACACCGTCGAGATCGACTGGATGCTGCCGAGGATTGCGCCGACCGGCCGGCGCGTCGAGGTGGCGCTGGTCGTCGTGGTTCGGTTTCGCGACGGCAAGGTCGCGCATGAGCACATTTACTGGGACCAAGCCTCGGTGCTGGTGCAACTCGGGCTGATCGACCCAGGTGGGCTTCCCGTCGCCGGTGCCAACAGCGCCCGCAAGGTGCTCGATCCGCGCCTCCCGGCCAACGAGCTGATCTGGCGTTCGTAGTCGCCGCTTAAACTGGCGAACGTCGCAGCCTTCGCACTGCAAGAAATGCCTGCGATTCAATGCGACATCGGTACCTTCAGTTGCTCGGCGCGCGGCCACACTGGACTCGCCCCAATGCGCCTGCCTCGATCATTGAACAAAGGGTCCCGATCGTCGCTCGCATGGTGGAGAGGGGGGGGCTGTCGATACCCGGGCCTGGGGGAGGGCGGACCGAGCCGTCCATAACACCCGGGGCGTCCAGCTGCGTGTGCGAGGTGTCCAACAGGCTCAGGAAAGTTGGTGCTGCGATGGCGATGTACTCCTTATTCATGTCATAGAGCTCGTCTAGAAGCCGTTCTGTCTGAATATATTTTCCCTTTGCCTCGTAGTCTTCTTCCCTGGTTACGGCCTGGAATTTGGTGAGCCAGGATTTGAACTGACCCCTGATCCTCTCGTATGTCGCTTGCTGCGCGTCATCACGGAACAGGTAGGGAGGGGGGTCATTGGGTCTGGAGCCCTGCAGTTCGGCTTCGAGCACGATGGCCCGGATGCTTTCCAGAATGCGGCTACCGAGCGGAAAACGTTTGCCCAACTCTTCCACTGGGTCCTTACTTTGACGTAACCTTGCGCTCTCCTTAGCCATTGTGCCACGATACTTGTCGAGCACCTCTAGCCGCGTCCGCACGGCTAGCCGAAGGCCGTTCGCCAGAAGCTGCAATCGCGTCGGGTTGCTCATGGGTGGCGGAGCAAACGCGTCGACGAAAACAATGCGGCAGACGCATTCGCTTCCATCATCGGATCTTCTGATTGATTCGATAATTGGTCGCCGGATATTTCCTTTTGCCGCGCGAAAATACACGACATGCTGGTCAGGCATGAAGCCTTCGAGCGCGGACTGCAGAGATTCTAGAAACTTCCCCATCCAAGGCCGTTCTGCCTCGGAACCTTCCGTGTCCAGCCGGTTGAGGAATTCCACAACATTCATCGTCCCCGGATCTGTGCTGAACTCGAGCATATCGACGGATTTCGGATCCTCGATGTACACCTCGGATTGTTCCAAAGGGAGGCCTTTAGGAACCCCGACCGTCCGCCAGTCTGGCCGACTGGTCGGGAGCCAAGCCGGGCGCAGCAGTACGGAGGGCCACAGATGAGTAGTGGCATACTTTTTCGGTCGGCAGTTCTCCAACAGATCCACCAGACGAGAGGCGGTGGCGTCGAGGTTGGTGGATGACGGGCCGGGATCCATCTTCCTGGTCGTGTTATACAAACTTTCCAAGAATGTTTTCATGCTGTCGAGGGTCGTGGACGTCGTTTGTATTTCGTTCAGCGGGCCGGGCGGTGGCGACTCCGGGTGGTGAATACAGTAAAGCCGTCGTGTCCCGTTTCTCGGTTTGTAAGCGCTGAACAGGCCGGCTTCGAACATGCACCAGCTCCAGTCCTGATCCGGGTCGAGATATAACAATAATAGGCATTCAGCGGATCTTATCGCCTTGACGACATTAGCTTTCCAATTATCACCTGGACTTATCTTTTCAGACAAAAGAAATCGACATCTTCCATGCCAGATTTCAAAATCTCTATTATATCATTGGCTAGTTTTGCGTTGCTCGATTTATGGCTGACAAAAATGTGCTTCATGGGATGTCCTCCATAACTGGGACCAGCTGACGGGTCCAAGCAAGATGCCGGGAGGCGCCTGTCACAGGTTGTGAGCAAAGTTAATCGGTCAGACCTGCTTCGGCAGACTACGAATTTGCGCCCGCTGACGAACTTACGCTGTTGTTTCGTCGCTAACGTGTGATCCAGTTCACACTGGTTAAGATTTTTTATCTCGACCGTCCTGTCAGACGCCGCGCACACCCCCGTCAAATGATCTTTCTTTCCCGGAAATCCTCGATCTGCGCGGGGGTATAGCCGAGCTCAGCGAGGACGTCGTCGTTATGCGCGCCGAGTTCGGGGGCGATGCCGATTTGGGCCGGGGTTTCGGAGAAGTGCCATGGCAAGCCATGGACCTTCAGCCGCTTGCCGTATTTCGGGTAGTCGATTTCGGTTACGTAGCCGTTGGCCAATACGTCGGGGTCGTTGGAGGCTTCGAGCAATGTGTTGATCGGCGCGGCGACGATGTCTGCGCCGCGCAGCCGCGCCACCCAATCATCGCGCGCCCCAGTCGCGAACAACTCGTCCAGCATGTGCAATAACGTCGCCCGCTGTTCTTCGGATGAGATGATCACGCCGAGATCGCCAAAGCCGGCCTCTTCGAGCGCCTGGTAAAAGCCGAGTGCCGTGATCGCGTCGTGCCATTTGCGCGCACCGTTCAGCTGGAACACCAGTGGCTTGCCGTCCCGGTCGTTGAAGCTGGCGCTGAGCCCGGGACGCTGCGCTGTCCCGGTGACGCGGGCCTGGCCGGTGACCGGATTGCGGTTGCGCCACATCGCCGTCGTCAGGGTCCAGCCCATCAAGCGGGTCTGCCCGCCGAGCAGTGAGCAATCGACCTTTTGGCCGATGCCGGTGCTGCGCGCATAGGTAAGTGCCGCGAGCGCCCCGCCAAAGGCGAGAATGGCGCAGGTTTCGTCGGCGACGGATACGATGCCGGTCTTCAGCTTCTGGCCCGGCGTCGAGTAGGCTTCCGCAATGCCGCCGAGCGCCTGGGCCATCGAATCCGTCCCGGGCAAATTGGCATGCGGTCCCTTGGGGCCGTAGCCCGAGACCGACATATAGACGAGCCTCGGGTTCACCTTCCTCAATTCTTCGTAGCCGAAGCCGTTCTTCTCCGCCGCCCCCGGCCGGAAGTTCTGCCCGAAGATGTCCGCCGTTGCGACCAGCTTGCGGAGGATTTCGCGACCCTCCGCCGTCTTCAGGTTCAATGTGACGCTCTTCACGCCGCGATTGTTGGTTTCGAAATAGGTGCTGGGCAACCCGGGCAGCACAGTCGATCCGCGCGAATTGTCGCCGACCTCCGGCACCTCGATCTTGATCACCTCGGCACCGAGATCGGCCATCAGCATGTATGGCACAGTGCCGGCTTGCGCGGTCGAGCATGTGACCACCCTCACACCCTGGAGCGGACCGTGTGGCTCAGTCATGGCGAGCAACCTCCCGTCTTGTCCCCGTATTTGATTCTACTCGTCCGTACCCGGAAAGAGGATTGATTGCACGGGCCTGGCCCTCCGTCGATTCGCATCTCGCGCGCGCGGCGGTCAAATAGCGGAATGTAATAAGCCTGAACCGGTCCGGTGAGGCTTGGTCATGCGCCGCTGTTTCCGTGGAGTTTCGCAGCGTCCTCGCCAATCCAAGACAGAAGAACTTGCCGTATGACCCGGAGATTGCTAACGCGTGTTTCCAATGATTTGGGGGACCTCAAGACAAAACCGAGGGGTTCGGGGTTCGCCGGGGCGCTGCCTGCGAACGATATGGCTCCTGCTGCCGGTCCTCATTCTTGCCGCCTGCGCCCAACAGGGCTACGGCCCGGGAGGGCGGATCGAAGTCGGCGCGGACGGGTGGCGGAGGCCCACGCACTACTATCCGCCGCCGGGGCCGGCGGAGGATCCCTGGGGTCCCTATATCCGCGAGGCCGCTGCGCGCTTCCGCGTGCCCGGGCACTGGGTACGGGCGGTGATGCATCAGGAATCGGGCGGTGAGCAGCAGGCCACCTCCTCGGCCGGGGCTATGGGACTGATGCAGGTCATGCCCGCAACCTATGAGGGGCTGCGGGTGCGTTACCAGCTCGGCGACGATCCGTACGACCCGCACAACAACATTCTGGCAGGCACGGCGTATATTCGAGAAATGTATGACCGGTTCGGCGCGCCCGGCTTTTTGGCCGCCTATAACGCGGGTCCCGATCGGGTCGACAATTACCTGGCCGGACGAGCCGCTCTGCCGGAGGAGACAGTGAATTATGTCGCCGCGATCACGCCCAATCTCGGCAATGATGTGCCGAAGTCAGGGCCTTTCGCGGTATATGCCTCCGCGCGCTCCGGTCGGGCGCAGAGGCCGACCGTCGCCAGCCTGGCGGCGGGATGCGACGTGAACGCCGCGTATAATCCGAGCCATCCCTGCACATCCCTGGAGCGGGCTGCACGGGAACCGGCGCCAATCCAAACGGCTTTGGTTCCACAGCTCGGCGTGAATGGCTGCGACTTGAATGCCGCCTACGATCCCAACCATCCCTGCACGTCGCTGCCGCAGACGGCAGCCGCGTCCGGCGTCTTGTTGGCGTCGGCCGAGGGTACCGCCGCGACGACGGGCAGCCCCGTCCAGTTGGCGCCGACGCCGGTTCAACCGCTTCCGAAACCCGCGCCGCCGCTGCAGGCGCCGAGCCGATCTGTCGGGCCAGGTGGCCCAGCTCCAATCCCGTCGGCGTCGTCCGGCGGGGGATGGGCGATCCAGGTGGGGGCCTTCAAAAGTCCGGACCTGGCCCGTGCGGTGGCCGAGGGCGCCCGTACGCAGGCACCGGACCAGCTCCGCTCCGCTGCGCTCGCAGTGCAGCCGACGGCGCCGTTCGGTAGTACGGTCCTCTATCGCGCCCGCCTCGCCAACCTATCGGCCAGTGCAGCGTCGAATGCCTGCACGCTGCTCAACCAACGCCAACTGCCCTGCGTCGTCGTCCGGCCGACCGGCGCCTAGTTTCGAGCCCTCTCCCTT
>DASQCY010000149.1:0-2778 GCA_035634495.1 Allostellaceae bacterium | reverse complement strand
AGTAGTCGGCAAGCCAGCGGTTGTAGGCGCGACACATCGCACCTGCCAGTTCCGGGTCGTGCACCGCGCCGGCGAAGAGGCCCATGCTCGGGTACAAGAATGCGGCGTCGATGCCGTCGAGATCCATGTCCGGGATGCGCTAGTGCGGATCGAAGCCGCCGGGGCGACCCTACTCGTAGCTCATCGTCTCGGCCGAGACGACCCCTTGACGCGCGCCAACCCGCCGATGCCGCCCATACCCTGCTGGCTGCCGAGGATCTGCTCCTCGACCAGAAGGCGTTCCTTGCCGTCCTTGTCGATGACGAGTTTGGGGCGTGGTCGCGGAACCCCGGGTCCATCCCGGGTCCATATAGTCATTCCACAGGGTCAGCGGCTCCAGTATGTGGCCGTCAGAGTCGATGACGTTGTAGGCGCGACAAATAATCCGTCTCCTCCTCGTCAGTGGTAGATCCAATCCCTTTCGAACCGGGCAAAACAATCCCGCTCGCCCGGCATCTTCACCCAGCCAGCAAGCAGCCGCGCCGTCGCGAGCAGCAGGCGGTCGCGTAGATGAGTCGAGTTTTGGCCATACTCCTCGAAGGTGGAGATCGTGATCTTCTGGTTGTGCGGGTCGTCCTGAAACCGGCAGGCGCAGAGCGCGACGGTGGACGTGTAGGCCTTGCGGTCCGCGCCGGTTTGCAAATAGGCATTGGCGAGCGCGGTGGCGCGCGGAAAATCGAGCGCCATGATCGCCTCGTCCAGGTCGTGCAACAGGGCATCGGGCGCTCGGCCCGAAAGATCGAAACCGGCACCCTCTTGCTCGATCACCGAGCTCTGCAGCTTGTTTTCGTGCGCCACGTCGTTAATGAAGCTGGCCATCAAGTAGAGGATGCGAGCCTGGTAGGGGTTGTTGCTCGACCTTATCCAGTTGTTCGCGACGTTGCAGTAATCGAAGGGATGCTGCCCGTTGGTGAACTGCCGGGGCACCGTGGTGCGCAGGATCAGTTCGGCCGCACCGATCTGGATCGCGTCGCCGAGGCTCCTGATGGATATGCCGTTCTTTAGGTGAGTGGTAAGGAGATCCCACACCGTGTCGGAATCAGCTTCCATCAATTGTCGAACCATCTCCTCGACTTCGGCCGGGCTCAGCGGGGTTTGATTGGTCTGTTTGAGATTGATCCCGCCGTCGGGGAATTCGGCGCTTATCCGGACGCAGACCGCGTCATAGAGAGAGTAGTAGAGCGGACCGATCGCCATGTCCGGAACGCCCATGTAATAAACCCCGTGAGCGCGCTCCCAGCCGATGAAATCGGCGAGGTCGGTGGTCGAGCGAGCCCGAATTGCCTTGTGGCCGGTATTGCGCGCCTTGCGGCCGATCACCGTGTCCTGAAGATCGATGAGGCCAAGATACTGCAGCTGATCGGTGAGCCTCAAACGAACTTCTTCGTCTTCGGCGAGACCCAGAAACAAGCCATAAGACCGCCGCGAATCGCCGCTTACCGTGGCGATCATGTGCTGGTGTAGCCGCTCCTCGACCGTCCCCTTCTCGCGGATCGGCTCCTGGTCCTCGTTCCACACGACAGGTCCGTAACTCGGTGGCGGCACCACGATGCCTTTCATCGTCGCATAGCGGCCGGGATATTTGCCGAGCAGCTGGTTCCAGATGTCGAGCCCGGCGGGGATGTACCAGACGCTCTGCAACAACGGCAGCAACCGATATTTCTCAGGCAGGTAAGGCATCAGATAAGCCGACGCCCGCAGGCCAAGGATCGTGTGGTCGTTGTTGATCAGGGTGATCTGTCCGTCGCGCACGTTGATGTGGCTCGGCACCTGAACGAACGGCGCTTCAGCGGCCGTCACGACGCTGAGCGCCTCACCAACCGAGCGCCCGTCACGCGCCACCATCTGGTAGAATAGATCGGTGGTACGGGGCTGATCTCGCTCGAGGATTGCCTCGGTCAACAAGTCAAACGTCTTGTCCTGGCGAATCTCGTTTCGATTGAGCAGCATCGTCGACTCTTTCCGTGGGCGTCGGGCCATGTCCCCAAAGCGAGCGTATCGCTCCCACGACTCGGTCGTAAACAACCGCTAGGACAGGACGGCCATGAGGTAGACGCAGTCGTTTCCGGCCCGCGGAACTAGGGGATCTCGAATTCGGGCTCCGGAATGAAGAGCTCTTGCGGTTGCGCCACGCCCCGCAATGCGTACCGTCCGATCGAGACCAGGCGGCGGCGCATCGTCGAGCCGAGCGCGTCGGCGAAGCTCGCCGAGAGCAGCACGTCTTGCTCGACCGACCGGCTCAACGCCAGTATCCGGCTGACCTCGTTGACCGCCGGGCCGATTATCGTGAAATCCAGGCGGTCTTTGCTGCCGATGTTGCCGTAGAAAACATCGCCCACATGAAGTGCCAGATAGACCTGGGTGGTCGGCAAACCAGCCGCGGCGCGCTTACCGTTTAGCTCAACGACGCCGTTGCGCACTCGTACCGCCGCAGCGAGTGCTCCGAGACAGGCTTCTTCGCGATTCTCGGCAGGGAAAATAGCGAGGGTACCGTCGCCGACCAGCTTCAGCACATCGCCGCCATGACCGTGCACGGCGGATACGACCACCTCAGCGTAGTCGTTGAGGAGCGGGATGATCTGCTCCGGCGGCGAATTGTCGGAAATCTGGGTGTAGCCGTGCAGATCGCTGTACCACAGCACCGCACCGATCTTCTCGGCCACGCCGCGCACGATCCGGCCGCTCATAACCCGCCGCCCGGCGTCGCGGCCGAGATAGGTCTCGGCGAGGGTCCCGGCA
>DASQCY010000148.1:0-3112 GCA_035634495.1 Allostellaceae bacterium | reverse complement strand
AGCGTGCGCTTGCCGCCGACCTTCATCCCGGCCACACCCTCGTCCCAGCCGGCGATGACCTGCTTGGCGCCGAGCGTGAATTGGAACGGCTGGCCGCGGTCGACCGAGCTGTCGAACTTCTTGCCCTTGGCGCCATTGTCCGACAGCCATCCGGTGTAGTGCACGGAAACTTTGTTGCCGGCTTTAGCGGTGGCGCCCTCGCCGGTCTTTGTGTCGGTGTATTTCAACCCATCTGGCATCTCGGTCACCTGATTGTCGGCTGCGTCCGATCGCCCGACGGGCGTAGAGACAGCGAGGATGGCGAGCGCCAGAGCGGCGCCTGCAAGTCGGATCGGTATCATGGATTTTTCGAACCCGCCTATGCTACGCGGTCAACGGCGCCCTTCTTAGACAGCGCGGGAGGAGAATGCAATGTCGGGCCATCGCCCCTCCGAGAGGCAGGCGACGGTGCGTGATCGGGTCTTCGACCTGTTCCGGGCTTTTGGGACGACGACAATCTTTGGCAATCCCGGATCGACGGAACTCCCGATGTTTCGCGATTTTCCGGACGATTTTCGCTATGTGCTGGCACTCCAGGAGATGGTCGCGGTAAGCATGGCCGACGGCTATGCCCAGGCGACCCGCAATGCCGGGCTGGTCAATCTCCACTCTGCCACCGGTCTCGGTCATTCGTTGGGGGCGGTGTTCACCGCCTACAAGAACCATGCTCCCTTGGTGATCATCGCCGGTCAGCAGGCGCGCTCGATCCTACCTTACGAGCCGTTCCTCTACGCCGAAAGGGCGGCCGAATTCCCGCGCCCCTATGTCAAATGGAGCTGCGAGCCGGCGCGCGCCGAGGATGTGCCGGCAGCGATTGCGCGCGCCTATTACACCGCGATGCAGCCGCCGCGCGGGCCCACGTTCGTCTCGGTACCGGTCGACGATTGGGACCGACACTGCGACCCGATCGAACCCCGCCAGGTCGGGACGGCCGCGCGAGGCGATCCGGAGTTGCTCGCCGCGATGGCCGAAGCGCTAGCGGCTTGCGCGCGGCCAGCCTTTGTCGCAGGTGCGGATGTAGCGCGCGACGACGCCTGGAACGAGGTCATCGCCCTCGCCGGCCGCCATCGCGCGCGGGTCTGGGCGGCACCCAACTCGGGCCGCAACAGCTTCCCCGAGGACCACCCGCTGTTTGCGGGTTTTCTCGCCGCTGACCGTGAGAAAATCGTCGCCAGCCTCGCCGGCCACGACCTGATACTGGTGCTGGGTGCCCCGGTCTTCACCTACCATGTCGAGGGTTTCGGCCAGCATATTCCGGAGGGCGCCCGCCTGTTCCTGCTCGTCGACGACCCGGCGGTCGCCGCTTGGGCGCCCATCGGCACCGCCGTCGTGACCGGCCTCAAATCAGGCATCCGCGATTTGTTGGGAGGGCCCGAGCCTCGGCCTCGTCCGGCGCCGGCCAGGCGCGTGCCGAGTCCTCGTGTGTCGGGTCCTGGCCTGACCGATGCTTATCTGATGCAGCAGGTCGGCCTGCTGCGGCCCTCAGGCAGCATCATCGTTGAGGAGGCGCCGAGCAGCCGCGGCGCGATGCACGATTATCTGCCGATCGTCGACCCCGACGGGTTTTACACCTGTGCCAGCGGCGGCCTCGGGCACGGCCTGCCCGCGGCGATCGGCATCGCATTGGCGCGCCCGCGCGAGAAGGTCATTGCGCTATTGGGCGACGGCTCCAGCATGTATGCGATCCAGGGACTGTGGACGGCGGCCCAGCTCGGGCTCGGCGTCACCTTTGTGATCGTCAAAAACCGACACTACGAGGCGCTCGTCAATTTCGGTCGTTATTTTGGATTGCAGCGAACCGTCGGCACCAGCCTCCCCGACATCGATTTCTGCGCATTGGCGCGAGGTCAGGGCGTCAAGGCGATCTCAGTCGACCGCTGCGAGGCGCTCGACGACGCGCTGCGCATCGCCTTTGCCAACTCCTCGGAGCCGACCCTAGTGGAAGTCTCTGTCGACTGAGACAAGACGCGGCGCGCCGGTTCACACGTAAACGAACGAACCGTCGTCGAGGTCGGCGGCGGGAAACTCGTCCTTCTCGGTCCAATAGTCCTGAGTATGCTGCCATTCGGGCTTGCCGCCGCGTTTCGGCAGCAGGTGCATGCCGCGCATCACATAGCCGGGGTTGAAGTTCTCCGGATCGATCCACGGGAGCAAGGGCATGTCCTCGTCTTCGGGCCGGAGCGTCGGCGTCATCATCCGCGCGCCTCTTTGCTTCATGTGATTGAGCAGGCGGCACACGAAGTCGGCGACCAGGTCGGCCCGCAGGGTCCAACTGGCTCGGAAGTAGCCGAAGACCCAGGCCATGTTGGGCACCCCGGTGAACATCATGCCGCGATAGGTGACTGTGTCGGAGAAAACCAGCGGCTTGCCGTCGATGCTGAAGTCGATGTCGCCCAGCACATTGAGATTGAACCCGGTGGCCGTGATAATGATGTCGGCCTCGAGGACCCTGCCCGATCTCAGCACGATGCCGGCCTCGGTGAAGCTCTCGATTTCGTCGGTGACGACCGATGCCTTGCCGGAGCGGATCGCCTCCAGGAAGTCGCCGTCCGGCGCGAAGGCGATACGCTGCCGCCACGGCCGGTATCGCGGGGTGAAGTGGGTCGCCAGATCGTAATCGGGCCCCAAATGGGCACGAACCCCGGCGAGCAATTCTTGCTTGACGGCCTCCGGCTCGCTGAACGAACGGCGGGTGAACACGGACTGCTCGTGCAGAATCTTCCTGCGCACGATCTCGTGGATCCACGCTTCGTCTATACCCAGTTCGCGCAACTCGTCGGCGAGCGGGATCGCATTGCGGCCCGTCCGGAAAAACGTCGGCGAGCGCTGTAGCATCGTGACGTGGCCGCACTCGGCCGCAATCGCGGGGACCAATGTCGCCGCCGTCGCACCCGAGCCGATGACGACGACCATCTTCCCCGTATAATCGAGATCCTCCGGCCAATTCTGCGGGTGAACGATTCGTCCTTTGAAGTCCTTCATGCCGCGCCATTCGGGCGTGTAGCCCTTGGAATGGCGGTAGTATCCCTGGCACATCCACAGAAAATTTGCGGTGAAGCGCACTGTTTCGCCC
>DASQCY010000147.1:0-2741 GCA_035634495.1 Allostellaceae bacterium | reverse complement strand
CAGCCGGTGCATGATCAGGACGATCGCACCCTTCCGCTTGTCGTTGAGGCGCGAGTAGAGGGTGTGGTCGAACCACTCGTTCGCTGCCTGGCGCTGGGCTTGCGAGAGTGCCTCTTCGGGCTTTAGCGGATCGTCGATGATGATGATGTCGGCGCCCCGCCCGGTCAGCACCCCGCCGACCGAGGTGGCGAGCCGGCAGCCTTGCGCCGTTGTCTCGAACTCCGGCACCGCCTGACGCTGCGGCGAAAGCCGGGCCGGGAAGAGCCGCTGGTACCAGTCGCTGGCCATGATCCGCCGGCAATCGCGCGACAATTTGTCGGCGAGGTCTTGCGCGTAACTCACACAGAGGATCTGTGCGCTCGGGTTGTGCCCGAGGCACCAGGCCGGGAACGAGACCGAGGCCAGATGCGACTTCAGATGGCGCGGCGGCACGTTGATGATCAGCCGGCCGACCCGGCCGTCCCGAACCGCGGCGAGCTTGGCCGCCATCGCCTCGAAATGCCAGTTCATCGCAAAGTTGGCGCGCGGGTTGAGCTCGCAAAATGCGCGATGCGCAAAGCCCGCGAAATCGGCGCGCAGCAGGGCCTCGTACCGGGCCGCGGTAAAGGTCTCGTCCACTGCGGTCAGGGTGCGGCTCGGGTTTGCTCGGTCGCGATCTTCGCTCTGATGTCGCGCTCGATCCGTTTTTTGAGCTCGGCGATGACCTCCTCGTCCGCCGCGGTGAAGGCTTGTGGCGACGGGGGCGCTGGTGAGGCTCCGGCCCGCCGCTCGACACCCTGGACGATGTCGGTCAGCTGCTTAATCGCGCGCAAATCGGCCGATGCCGATTTGTTGACCAGCTGCTTGATGACCAGCTCGCGCTTGGTGATCCGGCGCCGGTGCCCGTCCTCGGTGAGGCTGACCTTCTCGTCGAGCGCCTCGCCGAGCAATGTCGCGAAGTTCTTCGAGCCTTTTGGCCGGCCCTTCGGGTTGCCGGACCTGCCCTTCTGGAAACCGGCATGGCGCGGCGGCTTGGCATAGCCGACCTCGTACTCGCCGGTCGTTTTGGCGTCGGAATTCGATGCAACTTTCATCCGCGATGTTTATCAGAGAGTCGCATCATTGTCAATTAGGCAATTCCGATATCGCAAGGCCCCCGTTGTTTTTCGTTCCCTGCCGGCTGTGCAGATTCGGTTGATACCCCGAGCCGAATTCGTTGATCCCGAAGCCCCGATTTTTCGCCTAACTGATTGATCTGCTATGCTGTTTGTGACAGGGGACGGGACGTTTCGGGTGCACGACGACGGTTTACGTTGTATTTGCGGCGGGCTCAGTCGACCTTGACCAGCTTCTGTAGGCTCCTGAGGCCGGGCGGCAACTCCTCGCCCTTGGCGCGCACGCGGCGGCCCCAATTGGTGAACGACACCTCGCCGACATAGATGTCGCCACGAGAGTCGACGGCGAGCCCGTGCGGCGAGATGAACTGGCCGGGCTCGAGCCCGGCATGCGCGTGGCCGAGCCGCGCCAAGAGGTCGCCCTTGCTCGAATAGATGCTGACCCGCGGGCCGCAATTCGGCAATTCGATATTGACCGCCATGTCCGGCCCGATCTCGCCGATGAAGAAGCGCGGCGTCTTGGTGCCGCTCTCCATGTAGAGGCCGGAGGGACGGTGCATGTTGTTCCACTGCGTCTCGTACTTGCCGTTGCCGTCGAAGACCTGGACGCGGTGGTTCTCACGGTCGGCGACATAGACCCAGCCGTCGGGGTCGCAGCAGATGTTGTGGGCGATGTTGAACTGCCCGGGGTCGGTGCCGGGCTCGCCCCACGAAAAGAGGCGTCTGCCGTCCGGGGTGTACTTGTGGACCCGGGAATTGCCGTAGCCGTCGGAGATGTAGAGATCGCCCTGCGGCGAGAGTGCGGTATGCGTGCAGCGGTGAAACGGCTCGCCGCTCATGTAGGGGGCGGGCTTGCCCGGGACGCCGATGGTCAGCAGGACCTTGCCCTCGAGCGTGCATTGCCGAACCGTGTGGTCGCCGTCGTCGGTCAGCCAGATCGTGCCGTCGGGGGCCATGAAGACGCCGTGCGGGCGCACAAAGATGCCCTCGCCCCACGAGCGCAGGAAATTGCCCTCGCGATCAAACACGCACATCGGGTGCTTGCCGCGGTTGAAAGCGTAGACATTGTCGTGGCCGTCGACGCCGACGGCGGCGACATCGGCGTTGAACTCCATGCCCGGCGGGAGTCTCGCCCAACCCTCGCTGACCTCGTAGCGGTAGCCGTCCGTCCCAAGTATGACCGGCATGGCGGTTCCTCTCCCTTCTCGCGATGCAGAAGCACTTCGGGCCGATTATAAAAGCCTCGGCCGGGGCTTTGACAGAGGTAGTGCGGCTGCCCAAATCTGTTGTCGCCAGACGGTCGGATGGCCGCTCTCCGCCGGTGTGCGGGGAGAGGAAAGTCCGGGCTCCACGGAGGTGCGGTGCCGGGTAACGCCCGGCGGGGGCAACCCCAGGGAAAGTGCCACAGAAAGTACACCGCCGGCCCGTCTCCGGCATGCCGGGCGGGCGGCAAGGGTGAAACGGTGCGGTAAGAGCGCACCGCGCCGCCGGCAACGGCGGCGGCAGGGAAAACCCCACCGGGAGCAAGACCAAGTAGGAGCGGCAGGCGCCGCGGAGTAATCCGATGTGCCGGGCGAGCCTCCGCGCCGCCGCTCGGGTCGGTCGCAAGAGGCGCTCGGTGACGAGCGTCCCAGAGGAATGGCCATC
>DASQCY010000146.1:0-1609 GCA_035634495.1 Allostellaceae bacterium | reverse complement strand
CGCCGAAGCGCACGAGCAGGAACTGCTGGTCGGGAAATTCGCGCGCAAGCCGCTCCTTGAATTGCGCGTAGTCGCGCACGCTCATCTCCTGGCGGCGGAGATATTCGTCGATCTCGAGCGGGTTTCCAGGATTGATCCAGTCGGGCAGGAGATCCGGACGGTAGTGGTAATCCCAGGGAAAGTGGTTGGCGGCGAGGTAGACGAAGACAAAGACCGGACCGCGACCGCGCTCTTGCGCGATCACGTCGGCAGCATGGTCGTAAAAGAAGCTATCGGTATCGGCCGGGCCGGCGTGCAACTGCTTGGAATCGAGGAAATGTTCGATGCCGGTGGATGTTTGAAAGCCGCGGGCGCCGACGAAGGCCCCGAACCAGGAATAGAGGCTGTAGGTGCTGTAGCCGCATTGGCGTAACGCATACGGGAAGCCGCGCTTGACCCGCCCGGCGGCCAAGCGGGTGACCGACTCGGCGAAACGGCCGTAGGAGCGCACCGACAGCCCGGTGAGCACGTTGTACTCGGTGTACCAGCTCGGCCCGCCAGCACCCTCGACCACGAACGCGCGGGTCTTGCCGTCGGAGGAGCGAAATCGCTCGCGATAATTCGCCGCGACTTTGACGTTGGGCATCATGGTGGCGTCGAAGCTCGACTCGTCGAACACCATGACGATGTGCGGCAGCTTGCGGCCCGCCGAGCACGCTGCGCCGGTCCCGAGGTTCAACCGGTCCCCCGTGGCGGGATCTGCTTCGAACACACCGCCGTTCGCCAGGTCGACGGCCGCAACGGCAGCCGAGCGCGCGAATTTCGAGACGTATTGATGCGGATGGAATTCGTCCTCCCGGTCGGTCGGCACCGTCAACGACAAGGCGGCGAGCGCGGCCAGGCAAAGGAGCAAGCCGAGCAAGGCGGTGCTGCGGCGCAGGCGAAACGGCTCGGCCCGCCACAGCAGGACTATGACCGGCAGCGCCAGCGCGACGGCGAGGCCGAGTTTTTCCACCAGGGCCGGATTGACCTTGAGGAAGAACCGGAACGTGGCGGCGTCGATGAGCATCACGTCGACGAAGGTCGCCGTCATCATGAGGGTGCTGTGCTTGAACTGCGACAACGCGATCAGGATGACGATCAGCACCAGCGACAGCGCCGCCGCGGTCAGCGGGCGCCGCAGCACAACGAGCCAGAAAAAGTTGAGCACGCCCCAGGTGAGGACGAACGCCGCTCGCGCGGCCGGCTCGTCCTCGAACCAGAGCAATATGCCGAAGGCGGCGAGGTGGATGGCGGCAAGCGCGACGCGGCCGGCATACCGGCGATCGGCGTTTGCCAGGCGGTTTTTCAGGTCGAGGACGGTGGGCGGCATGACTCGGGACTGCAGCCGCGCTCCTGTCGACATTCACCGCGGCGGGCGGCCGTCATCTTTCTGTAACAGAACGGTCATGACAAGGAAAAAGGGTGAGGTCTCGGTTCGAAATGAACACTGCCGACTGTGCAGCAAACTCCGGTCATTCCCGCGAAAGCGGGAATCCAGGGCTAAGGGCTGGGTCCCCGCTTTCGCGGGGACGAGCGGAGACGGTCACGCGCCAAGCGAGTTCGGGGCTTACTTCCCTGCCGCGGCCTT
>DASQCY010000145.1:0-9961 GCA_035634495.1 Allostellaceae bacterium | reverse complement strand
GCGATGAGCTGATTGCCGTTGAGCGGCAGCACGATCAAATTGCCGCGGATCACATGCGAGCCGTGCTGGTCCCATAGCGTCAGATCGCCGGAGAACCGGCTGTCCGAATTGATCCGCGATTCGACTTGTGCCGGACCGTCGATGAAGGTCCCTTTGGGAAAGCGGAATGCCACCATCTTGCCGTAGTTCTCGCCATCCGAGAGACCGGCCAGCCATCCGGCCATCTGGTTCTTGCCCGCCACCGACAACGGCAGCATCAGCAGGAACTCCGCCTTCTCGGCGTCGGGGAGCTGGGCGATTACGTAGTAGGGGGTGACCTCGATTTCGCGGTCGTGGTAGAGCTCGTGCGGCACCTCCCAGCGATCCTCCCGGTTGTAGAAGGTAGTCGGATTGGTCATGTGGTAGGTGCCGTACATCTCGGCCTGGACAGTAAACAGATCCTCCGGGTAGCGAATGTGCCGCAGAAGCTTTTCCGGCATCTCGCTGCGGTCCTTGAATAGACCGGGCAGCATCTGCCAATAAGCGTTGATGATCGGATCGCGTTTGTCGAAAACGTAGAACGTCACCGAACCGTTATAGGCATCGACCACCGCTTTGACGGAGTTCCGCAAGTAGTTGCGGTCGTGGAAGCGTGGCAGCGAGCCGTGATACGACTCGCTGTAGGGGTAATTAGCCGAGCTGGTATAGGCGTCGATAATAAAGGAATAGTGGTCGCCGTCCGCGACGATATAGGGATCGTGATCGAAGATCAGGAAGGGCGCCAGCCTTTCAACCCGCTCGACGATATTCCGGCGCAGCAGCACCCGGCTCTCGGGCGTAAAGTATCCCGAAATGAAGAGCCGCAACCCGTCGCCTTCATGGGCGACGACGAGCTTGCGCCAGAAGCTGGAAAGCGCAATTCCACCCTTGCCGTCATAAACCGTCTCAGCATTGGCCTGACCCTGCGGAAAGTCCAATTCCTTTTCGGTGGTGCGGACATAGACCCGCTCCCAGGTCAGGGCGCCGTAATAGATTGCACCATGGGCCACCGCGAGGTCCCCTTGGGCTTTGACGGGAATATCGTGCGCCCAAAGTATCGGATTACCCCGCTCGTCCATTTGATTGACCGGGACGGCGACAATACCGTAGCCGTGGGTGTATTTGAGCGCAAGATTGACCCACACCTTGGCGGGGTCTGGCAGCTTCTCGACGTCGAGCTCCCGCGCCGTGATCATGACCTGCCGTTCAGCGCCATCGATCATGTAGCGGTCGATGTCGACACCGGCAAAGCGATAATACGGCCGCAGGCCCTGGATCTGCTGCAGTTGCGGTTCGAGCGCGCGCCAGTCCCAGATCCGGGCGTCTTGCAAGGTCGGCCCATTCTTGGCGAGATCCATGCGCGTAAGCGGCGCGGTCGAGACGGCGAACTCACGCTCTTCCACGGACGGTCCGTCGAGATTGTAGGCCTCTCGCGTGCCGGCGATGCTCCTCAAAAGAAAAGGCCGCTCAAGGGTTATCTGGTTGGGGCCGACATAGAGCTGTTCGACGACCGGCGGGATAACGACCGCCCCGATGTAGAGCGCTGCAAAGAGCCCGCAAGGCACTACCCAACGCGATGGCTGCGCCAGCAGCCAGGCCCGGACCGGCGGCACACCAGCCGCCGCCAGCAAAAACAGAGCGGCGGCGAACCAGCAGAGCATGATAAGCTCGTATGCGGGGACCCAGAAATGGATATCGGCGTACGAGCCGCCGGCAACGACCGTCGAATGTCCATCGATGACGAGGTGATAGCGGCCGAGAAAACGGGCCATTCCCATTGCGATGCAAAACAAGCCGACCAGCACTAGGCCCTGGCGCAGCCATCGCCCCCAGACCATTCCCGTTGGTGCCCAGGACTCGGCATCGATGTTATCGACCACGCGCAGCGTTCGATGATTGCCACCGCCGAGGAGAAAGACCGGGTGGGTCCAGGGACGGCCTGAGCTCGGATAAAACCCAAGGCCGATCACAGCCCAAAGCGCGATCGTGATGACAAGCACCGTAATGACGATACTGACCACTGCGTCATACCAGGGCAAAGCGAGCAGATAGAACGAGAGGTCCTTGCCAAAGACCGGGTCGCTAGTGCCGGCAGGGCTCGCGCCGAGGAAACCCAAGAGGGGGGTCCAAAGCGCTGTGGCGCCGAAGCCGGCCAGGGCGGCAAAAATGAAAGCCCCGAACCACGGAGCGGTCTTAGGGACCGCCGGTAGTGGCCGGCACAGGGCGCGCAGGTTGAATCCGACAAAGATGCCGACCGAAATCAGGATCGCGAGGAAAATCCCGAAACGCAGTCCGAGCGCCAGCCAATAGCGGTAACCTTGGTCGAGCTCGCCGAACCAGTAATTTTGAAGAGAAATGTTTAACGCCGTCTCGAAAAAGATAATGGCGAGAACGGCAGCGGCGATGTAGGCGAAGTCGCGATAAATCCGGTGGAGAAAGATGAGCGGAGCCCCGCCATCCCTTCCTTTCGATAAGGTGAGGATGAGCGGAGCCGCGGCGAGAAGCACGAGGAGGATGTAGCCGGAGTGAAACATCGAACGGCCCTTTCGGAGACGTCTGGACACCCTGGCGGCACCGGCGTGCCGTGGTCATTGATATAGCTCAACAGCCTTGCCGCTTGTCCGAGTGGGGCGGGGATCGAAGGAGTTACAGCTCAGCCAGGTCCGTTACGTTGCAGGGCCCGCCTTTGGGCAGCGGCGCTGAGCCCGTGAACGGTGAGATAAAGACCGAGGACCGCCGCAAATCCGAGGTAGAGATAGAAGAACTCCTCGAAATGAAACCAGTCGACGAGGCGAGCGGTCGCATCCCGCGACAGAAACAACAGAATAGTGCCACGGATCAGGATGACCCAGCCGATCACCGTCACCACTACAGGCAACACACCTCCCGTCCAGACCTGGTGCGCCAGCACGATGGCAAGCCCGGCGGCAGTGCCAAGCATTCCGAGCACGATCAGCGCGGGCTGATCTTGTACGACCGCTCTCACTGTATCCATCGCCTGGGGTTTGTCGGCGAGCATCGACAGCGCGACTATCAACGTGAAAAGGCCGATCAATCGGCTCAAATAGAGCGTGAGCGGTGCCATTTACCCCCAGGGGTGTTTCCGGTTTATCAGCACTAGAGACTCAAGTATATCTCTACCGACGCAAAAGGACCGGGGGAGAGCCCTCGATCTGCGCGACGCCCGCCTTGGCGGTTTGATATTCGTCGGCGTATTCCTGCATAATCGTCCGGATAATGCGTCCGATCCTCGCGTAATCCACCTCGTTGAGGTTGGCCAGCGAAACGCGGGCCGAGGGGTGAGGTGTCCCGAACCCCTTTCCCGGCAGCAGGACGACGCCACCTTCGTTGGCCAGCCGAAACAGGATCTCGAGCGGGTTCTTGTTGCACAGCAGCCAGTCGACAAAGTCTCGTCCATAGCGCCGGGCTCCGAGGACCTCGAGATCGAGGATCGTGTAGTAGTCGATCGCGTTCGGGTCGCCTGGGACCTCGAAGCCCAGCTCGCGATAAAGCGCCTCGTGGCGCCTGCGGATCGTGCGCTTTATCGCCTGCTTGTAAGCGTCGTCCTCGTCCATCAAGCCGAAAAGCGCCAAGAGCGCCATCTGCACCTGCTGGGGTGTCGACAACCCCGCAGTGTGGTTGAGTGCGACGCTCCGGCTGTCCGCTACCACGCGGTCGATGAACTTCAGCTGCCGCGGCTCGAGCGCGAGGCAGCGATAACGCTCGCAGAGCATCGCGCGGTCCGCCTCCGGCAGCGCCGAAATCTTGGCATCGAGTATGTTGTTTTCGTGGAGTGCGATCACTCCCAGGCGCCATCCGGTAACCCCGAAATATTTCGAAAAGGAATACAGCAAAATCGTGTTTTGCGGGCAAACCGCAAACAACGAGACAAAGTTGTCGGCGAAAGTGGCATAGACATCGTCGGTCAGGATGATCAGGTCGTTGCGATGTCGGGCGACGATCTCGGCGAGTCTGTTGACGCCGGCCTCGTTCATTTTGACGGAAGTAGGGTTATTGGGATTGACGAGTAGAAATCCCTTGACCTGCGGATCGAGGAGCTTGTCGAGCTCCCGGTCTGGGTACTGCCAGCCCGCGTCAGGATCTGCCTCGACCGCCAACTCGACGAGCCGGTAGTCATTCAGCTGAGGGATCTCGATATAGGGGGCGAATATCGGCATCCCGATCGCGATCGTGTCTCCTGGTGCGATCAGTCTGTTTCCGCGCAGCGAGTTGAAGATGTAGGTGATTCCCGCAGTGGCGCCCTCGACCGCGAAGAGGTCAATTCTCCCGTTCAGCGGACGCCCACTGCCCATTTCCTTGCGCAAATAGTGTCCGATGATTTCTTCTGTGTGCGTCAGCATTCGCACCGGCGACGGGTAGTTGCAGCCGAGCACGCCTTCGACGACCTCCTGAAGAAATTCGCCGTCAGAGAGCGCCAGCTGCCGGCGGGCATAAGAAACGGCCGCGAGGAGGAACGCCACACCCGGCAGCCCGCGTCGCGCCTGCGCAAACATCTCGAAACGAGCCGCGATCCCCTCTGGCTTCGGTAAGCCGCTGGCGCCTTCAGGCATATCGGCAAAGGATCGCTCCGCCTCGCTCATTGCGAACAGGCCGAGCTGAAAGAAGCCGTGGCGCGGCACCGTCGCGAGAAAGTTCGGGCTCGCACGACCCGCGTTCAGCATCAGCCGCTCCGAGTGCCTGGAGGCAAGCCTGATCAATGTGTCTTTTAGCTCGAATGGGCTGAGCTCGGACATCCTGTCCAGGTCGGTGAGATCCATCGCGGTCCTCATAGAAGCCGCATCAGTCTCGGAGACCTTCTCTACTGCTGCCTTGAGCTGGATCAATGCGGTGGGGCAGCAATGGGCGCATCTTTTGACATGGTTGAAGCCGGAATGAACATCCACCAACTTCCCGTTAAGGATGCCCTCAAGGGCCTTCGTAGCACCGCAAATGGGCTCTCCTCTGTAGCAGCGCTGCAGAGGTTGGGGGACTTCGGCCCCAACCGCATGGAGAAGGTCGCGGGCATGCCCCCGGTCCTGCGCCTTCTGAAGGAGTTTGTTCAGTTCTTCTCGGTGATCCTGTGGATTGCCGCCGCGCTCGCCTTTGTTGCCGAGTGGAGCGCTCCCGGCCAGGGCATGGCGCGGATCGGCTTTGCCATTATCACCGTCATCCTGGTCAGCGGAGCGTTTTCGTTCTGGCAGGAACACCGCGTCGAACAAACGCTCGAGGCGCTGCAGAAGCTGCTGCCGCCGCAGGTCAACCTGTTGCGCGACGGATCGCTCGTTCGCTTGGGCGTGGACCAGCTGGTGCCGGGCGACCTCGTTCTGCTCGAGCAAGGCGACATCGTTCCGGCGGACTGCCGCCTGATCGAAGCATTCGGCGTCCGCGTGAACAACGCAACGGTGACCGGAGAATCGATGGTCCTGGCACGGGAGCCTGCCCCTTCGGGAGAGGACGACTTGATCCGCAGCAAAAATATCCTGCTGGCCGGGACATCGGTCGTCTCCGGACAAGCAACGGCGCTGGTCTTCGCGACCGGTTCACGCACCGAATTTGGCAAGATCGCGCACCTCGCCCAAACAAGCGGTGCCGCGGTCTCGCCGCTGCGCCGGCAGCTCGCCTATTTGAGCCGGTTGATCGCATCACTGGCGGTAGGCATCGGGCTCTCCTTCTTTGCGATTGGTGCTGCGATTGGTGTGCCTTTCTGGCAGGACTTCATCTTTTCGATCGGCATTATCGTCGCGATGGTGCCAGAGGGGCTCCTTCCCACTTTGACGCTCTCGCTCGTCCTCGCGGCCGAGCGCATGGCCAAGCGCAATGTTCTGATCCGTCACTTGGTATCGGTGGAGACGCTGGGCTCGGCGACTGTGATTTGCACTGACAAGACCGGGACCCTGACCGAAAATCGCATGCGGACGCGCGAGCTTCTGCTCGGCCGGGACAGATTTTCGGCCTCTACCGCCGCTAATAAGCCCGATATCGCCGAACGGTTTCTGCGATTTCTTCCAGGCGGCCAATCTGTGCCAAGACCTGAAGGAGACGGAAGCCAACGGAAAGAGAGTGTTTCTCGGCGATCCGATGGAGGTGGCGCTGGTGGAAATGGCGCGAACTGCGGTAGCCGAGTTTCCGCCTGTGCGTCGCTTGAACGAGATCCCATTCGATGCAGACCGGATGCGCCACTCCGTCGTCTGCGAAATGCCGGACGGGGCCGTCCTTTACTGCAAGGGAGCGCCTGAATCGGTGCTTCCCCGCTGTAGACAAGTCCTGCACGGCGGCCACACCGAGCCGCTCGACACGCGCTTGCGTGAAATGATCGTCGACGCGCAAGAGGCGATGGCCGAAAAAGGCCTCCGCATCCTGGCTTTTGCAATGAGAAAGCTGGCTGGTGGCGACCTGTACGGCGGGCTCGAGGAGGATCTGATTTTTCTCGGACTGGTCGGGCTCGAGGATCCGCCGCGACCGGAGGTACCCGGAGCGATCCGCAAATGCCACGAGGCCGGTATCAAGGTCATCATGGTGACGGGCGATCACCCGCAGACCGCGGTCGCGATCGCGCGAGAAATCGGCTTGGTGCAGTCACGCGACCCGACCATCGTCAGCGGGGATCAGTTGCGACAGCTTGCCGAGAGCGAGCTTGAAAAGGCGCTGAAGGACCCGGAAGTCATATTCGCCCGGGTCGCGCCGGATCAGAAGATGCGCATCGTCGAGGCGCTCAAGCGCAACCGTCAGGTTGTTGCCGTCACCGGCGATGGAGTTAACGACGCGCCGGCTCTGAAGGCCGCCCATATCGGCATCGCCATGGGCGTTGCCGGCACCGATGTCGCGAGGGCAGCTTCGGACATGGTGCTGCTGGACGACAATTTCGCCAGCATCGTGCATGCCGTCGAGGAAGGGCGCGCAGTGTTCCAGAACATCCGCAAATTCCTCACATACGTCCTCGTTCACAATGTCGCCGAGCTCGTTCCCTACCTCGCCTTTGCGCTGTTCCGCATTCCATTGCCACTGACGCCAATCCAAGCTCTTGCCGTCGATATGGGAACCGACTCGCTCACTGCGCTCGGGCTCGGTGTCGAAGCGCCCCATCCGCAAACCATGCGGCGACCGCCGCGGCCCCAACATGAGAGACTGTTGAACCTGTCGCTGGCGCTACGCGCCTACCTTTTTCTAGGCGTAATCGAAGCCGCTGCCGCGATGACTGCATTCTTTTTCGTATTGAACGGCAGCGGCTGGACCTATGGGCAGAGTATGGCGCCTGCCGATCCGGTATATCTGAGCGCCACGACGGCTTGCCTCAGCGCTATTATCGTCATGCAGATCGTCAACGTTTTCTTGTGCAGGAGCGCCGTCCAATCGGTGCTCTCCACAGCCATATCCGGCAACCGTTTGATCCTATGGGGGGTCGTGCTGGAAATCGGCCTGCTTCTGCTAATCGGCTATACCCCGTGGGGAAATTTTTTGCTGGGAACCGCCGCCGTCCCAGCAGGGTTTTGGCCATTTATCCTGCCGTTCGCTGTCGGGATGCTGATCCTGGAGGAGCTCCGCAAATGGTTTATCCGGCGGAGCCTCCGCCACAGCACAAAATTCGAGCAGCTTCGCACGGCGTCGTAGCGGCGTCCTCGGTCAGTAGCCGCCGATTGCAAACCGCAACAACGCACTTCAACGGAGTTTGGAAATGACTGACGACACCGCCCTACCCGAACATGTGCGCGACGCATTGCGCCCCGATACGCGGATCGGTTTTGACGAGCGACCGATTGCCCTCACGCTTTCGAACGGCGACCTTGTGATGGAGGGCGAACTCGCCGATGTCAGCGCGAAACGGCGGGCATTGCGCAAGGTCGCCGAGACTATCCGAGGCCGGTTTATCGTCGACCGGCTGCACGTCCGGCCCGCGGTGGCGATGGAAGACGGGGAGATTCGCGACCTCGTCCGCGATGCCTTCCTCGGCGAGCCCGCCCTGTCCCGATGTCGGGTTCGCGTGTGGGTGAAGGGAGATCTGGAGCCGGTTTGCGATCCGCTGGATGGGACAGGGACACTCGACATTCGCGTCGAGGATGGGGTCGTCACACTCGACGGCGACGTAACCGGGCTCGGGCAGAAAAGGCTGGCGGGCGCGCTCGCCTGGTGGGTTCCGGGGAGCCGCGATGTGATAAACGGGCTCGGCGTCACACCGACCGAAGCGGACAGCGACTTCGAGATCGCCGACGCGGTGCGGCTGGTTTTGGAGAAGGACCCGTTTGTCAACGCCGACCAGCTGCGAGTCGGCGTCAGAAACGCGATCGTCGCCCTCGACGGGGTCGTCCCGACCGAGGCGGAGCGCGACATGGCCGAGCACGATGCGTGGTATGTCTTTGGTGTAGAGGACGTCGTCAACCGTATCGAGGTGAGGAGGTGAAGCCGGCACGAGGTCCCTCACCACCGGACCGCGAGGCTGTTGTCGTCGTTCAGTGAGACGTGAGTGCCGAACGTCGCGCTTTCGCGCTCCAGAATGCCCGACAACCAGACCGCGTCCTCACGAGATGCGCGGTGCAGCTGGAACCGGCTGATCTTGAGCGGCACGAGTTTGATTTCGAACAGCTTGCCGCTCGCCACGTCCAGCCGCGGAAAGTACATCAGCGTAAGTTCGCCACGAAACTCCTCGTACCCGCCAATGCCCTCGTAGTCGTTGATGAAATCGCCGCAGCCATAGAGGATCGGTCGGTTGCGATAGACTTCGATCGCTTTGGGATGATGCGACGAATGGCCGTGGACGACATCGAACCCGGCGGCATCGATCAGCCCATGCGCGAAGCGGACCTCGTCCGAGCCAATCCGATAACCCCAGTTCCCGCCCCAGTGGATTGAAGATACCAGAACATCTCCCTTTCGCCGTGCCGACTGCGCAGATTGGGTGATGGCCGCAAGGGTGCGATTGGACAAATCGCGGAGCAGATTGACGCCAGGCCGGTCGCGCTCAGCGGCCCATTCGGGCGGTATCCCGCTGCTCCCGCATCCGAATGCGAAGACCAGTATCCTGCCGCCATTTGTCACTTCGATCACCGCCGGCACCTGCGCTTCGGCTGCGCTGCTGCCGGCACCGGCGCTCCGTATGCCGGCCTGTCTCAAGGCGTCCATTGTTTCGCAAAGTCCCGCCTCTCCGAAATCGAGAACGTGATTGTTGGCGAGAGCGCAGCAATCCACCTTCGCCGCAGTCAAGCAGGCGATGTTCTCGGGGTTCATTTTGTAGTTAATGCCCTTTGGCGCGTAATCCCGGCTCTGGGTAATGCTGGTTTCGAGATTGATGATCCGTGCGTGCGGCGCTGCGCGCTGCAACTCGGCGAGGGCGTCGCCCCAGACATCGGAGAAATCGACCGGTGCCGCGATCGGGCCGTTAACCCGCTCTGCCAGCTGGACATACGTTTTCGCGGAACCGACATAAAGCTCCCGAAGATGTGGGTCCCCGGGATGCGGCAGGATCTGGTCGATGCCGCGTCCGAGCATCACGTCGCCGCAAAGAAACAGGGTTATGCTCTCCGCCATCGGCTATGTGTCCCGCGCCCGCTTGCCGATAAACTAAGGGTCCTCCGGTTACATGCGGCCGATCTCGAAATCTTCGATCGAGTAACCCAGCTGCGAGAGGCCTTCCTCCAGATAGTCGGCCAGGAGCGGCGTGCCGATCAGGTAATCCGTCTCTTTCTCGTCGTGGATGCGACGGGCTTCTTTGAGTGCCTCGCGCCATTCCTCCTTGCTGTAGTCGCCGCGCCCGAGCCAGGTGAGCGCCAATAGTTCGATACGCTCCGGGTCGCTCAGCGAATTGATCCCATCGACCAGCTCCTGGTAGGTCGGGTTGTCGGCACCGGCCTCGAGCACATCCCATTCGGCGTCGTCGGACGGGTTGGAGCCCGAATCCTCGTCGACGGGCGGCACCTCGACATCGAACTCCCGCGCCTTGGTAATGACGTAG
>DASQCY010000144.1:0-1775 GCA_035634495.1 Allostellaceae bacterium | reverse complement strand
CCGGCGTCGAAGTGACATCGGGGCCGCCGACCACGACCGGCTTCCCCCTCGCGCGGCACATGTCAATGATACGAAGGGTATCGGGCTGCTGAAAGAGCATTCCTCCGGTCATCACCAGATCGGCCCGCTCGAGGTCGGCTTCGGCCAGAGTTTCGGTATTACGATTGACGAGCCGAATCTCCCAGGATTCCGGGAGCAGGGCGGCGACAGTAATCAGGCCAAGCGGCGCCGCCGGATAGCGCGCCCCGGTCAATTCGCAGGCCGCCCGGTAATTCCAAAACGAATCGGTATTGAAGCGCGGGAATATCATCAGCACTTTGCAGGTGTCGACCGTCATCTCCGGAACCTTTCAATGCCGAGATCGGACAGTCCGGCCATTCACACAGGACGGCCGCCAAACCGGCGCCACTCTTCCTCAACGATGCCCATCGTCCACCCGATCTGGTCTTCGGTGTGGGTACCGTTGATGAAAAATCGCAACCGCACCGCGCGCTCCCTCACCCCCGGATAGAGGATCGGCTGTACGTCGATCCCACGTTTTAAGAGGGCGTTGGTCAAAGCCACGCACCGCTTCGTATCGCCGACAATCAGCGGCACGACCGATACACCCTTGCTGGAGCCGGTCGGCAGCTGCCTTTCGCGTGCCAGTTCCAAGAACAGCCCAGCGCGCTGACGCAGCACCGCGACCCGTTCGGGCTCGGCGGCCATCACCTGGAGCGCCGCGAACGCGGCCGCGGCATTGGCCGGAGAAAGGCCGACGCTAAAGACAAAGCCGGGGGCGTTGAATTTGAGATTCAGAATTAGCGCGCGGGAGCCGGCTATATATCCGCCGCAACTGGCGAGCGACTTGCTGAGCGTGCCCATCCAGATGTCGACATCGCTGCCGGAAAGCCCGAAATGCTCGCGGATGCCGCGTCCCCTTGCCCCCAATACCCCAAGCGAGTGCGCCTCGTCGATCATCAGGAAGACTTTGTGGCGCTCGCGCAGCTCGACGAAACGCGGCAGGTCAGGGAAATCCCCGTCCATGCTGTAGACACCTTCGAGGATCACCACCACGCGCTCGTAGTGGCGGCGATGACGTTGCAGCAGGTCGTCGAGCATCTGCCAGTCATTGTGCCGAAAAGCGATACGGCGGGCGCCGGAGAGCAGGGCGCCCATTTGGATGCTGTTGTGGACCAGTTTGTCGTGCAGAATCAGATCCTTCGGCCCGAAGAGATGCGCGATCGTCGTGACGTTGGTCCCGTGCCCGCTGACAAAGGCCAGGCAGGCCTCGGTATCGAGAAGCTCGGCGAGTGCGCCTTCGAGTTCGATATGAATGGGTCGTTCGCCGCCGACGATCCGGCTCGCCGACACCGACGTGCCGTAACGATCGAGCGCCTCAGCGACAGCCGCCTTCAGAGCAGGATGGCCGGACAGCCCCAGGTAATTGTAGTTGGAGAAGCTGATGTACTCGCGCTCGCCGATCCGAGTGGTGTCTCGCACGAGGCCCTGGTGAAACCGGAAATAGGGAACCCCGCCGATTTCGGGCGGCTCGAGTTCGGCCATACGCGCCAGCAGGTTCAGATAAGCCGGATGGAGATCGAGGCGGTAATGCGATTCGGGAATCGCAGCGTCCTCGAAGGCGGTCGGGTCCCGGATCGGTTCTAGAGGCGCACGGGCGACACGCTGGCGCATCATACGATTGGCCAGCTCGCGCTTCTGGTCCGAGGAAGAATATTTGAGGAGTGCCGTTGCAGCTTTGGTCAAAGGGCGCGTTCCTTCGCTCGATCGAGATC
>DASQCY010000143.1:0-4204 GCA_035634495.1 Allostellaceae bacterium | reverse complement strand
GTACGTAACGCCAACCGGGACATTTGCGGCAGTCTGGTTACCGCGCGCGCCACACCGGAGCAATTCAGACTGTTCTCGGCTTATCAGCGCATGCGCCACGGCGACAGCGACATGGCATCGATGCGCTACGGCGATTACCGGGGGATGGTCGAGGACACGCCGCTGCGGACCGCCCTGGCCGAGTTTCGCGACGGTTGCGGAGATCTGGTCGCGGCCTCGCTGATCGATCTCCTCGATGACGGGGTCTCCGCGGTCTACAGCTATTACGATCCACTTCAGACAAAGCGTAGCCTTGGGATCTGGACCGTTCTTTGGCTCGTCGAGGAGTGCCGCCGCCGCGGGCAGCCCTTTGTCTATCTCGGTTACTGGATCGCGGAGAGTCCCAAAATGGCTTACAAGAGCCGCTTCCCGGCGCTGGAGCGCCTGGGCGAGGGCGGTTGGACCGTGTTCGCTCGATAATGGCGATCGGCGTCCTCGACTCCGCAATTTTCGCCGATATGTTCGGCACTCCAGCGATGCGCGGGCTCTTCGGCGACGAACCGTTCCTCGCCCGCTGCGTCGAAGTTGAGGCGGCTCTCGCTCGCTCCCAGGGGCGGCTTGGAATCATCCCGGTCGAAGCGAGTGAAGCGATTACGCGGGCGGCGAGCGCCCTGGCGAACGGGCGCCGGGCGCTCGATCTCGCGCGCCTGAAAAAGGAGACCGAGACCGTCGGATACCCGATCTTGCCGCTCGTCCGCCAGCTCGCCGAATGGGCCGGAGACTACGGCCGTTACATCCATTGGGGAGCCACGACCCAGGACATCATGGATACGGCCGTCGTGTTGCAGATCCGCGCGGGGCTCGGGTTGGTCGAAGAAGACTTGACAGCGGTTCGCGGCCATCTCGCCGCGCTCGCCCGGCGCTATCGCGACGCGCCGATGGCGGGACGCACCCATCTGCAGCACGCTTTGCCGGTGACTTTCGGCTACAAAGCCGCAGTCTGGCTCTCCGCCCTCGACCGCCATGCCGACCGCCTGCGCGAGCTGCGCCCGCGCGTGCTGCTTGCCCAGTTCGGCGGCGCCGCCGGCACATTGGCCTCACTCGGCAAGGGTGAGGAAAGCCTCAAGACCCGCGCTGCGCTCGCCAGCGAGCTGGCGCTTCGCGACCCGTCGATCACCTGGCACGTTACCCGTGACGGGATTGCCGAGACCGTGCAGACGCTGGCGTTGCTGCTCGGCAGTCTGGGCAAGATCGCCCTCGATGTCATGCTGATGTCGGCGACCGAGTTCGGCGAGGCGGCCGAACCCTTCGTCGCGGGACGCGGGTCAAGCTCGACGATGCCGCAGAAGCGCAACCCGATTTCGTGCGAGCTGATCGTCGCGGCGGCGAAAGTGCTGCGCCAGCAAGCGGGCCTGGTACTCGATGCACTGGTGACGGATTTCGAGCGCGCGACCGGCCCATGGCACGTTGAATGGGTGGCAGTACCGGAAGCCTTCGGCTATGCCGCCGGCGCGCTCCACCAGGCGCGCTTCATGCTCGGCGGCCTAATCGTCGATGCCGGTCGTATGGCGAAGAATCTGGCGATGACGCACGGGCTCATCGTCGCCGAGGCGGTGATGATGGGATTGGCGCCACATACTGGCCGCAACGAGGCGCACGACATCGTCTACGACGCCTGCCGTTTGGCGATCGAGACCGACCGGCCATTGCTCGACGTGCTGCTCGAAATGCCTGCTGTGGCCGGCCCGCTCGGTACAGAAAAGCTGCGGGCGCTGACGAATCCCGCCAACTATCTCGGCGCCGCCCCGGCGATGGTCGACAGGGTGCTCACAGGTCGCTGAGGCTTGCCGGCTGCAAGCGGTACCCTTACAACGTGTGCAGGGCCGGGTAACTGGTACCGCCGAAACCGGGAGCGACAGCATGCACGCCACCTCACGCCGCAGGTTTCTCGAACTCGCCGGGCTCGGGGCCGCAGCCGCCGCGATCGGCCCGCGGGGCGCGGGCGCGCAGGGCAAGTCGCTTACCCTTCTGCACGAGACCTCGTTCATCCCCCCGTTCGACGAGTACATGCAGAAGACATTGGCGCCGGCTTACGAAAAGGAGACCGGCGTGAAGGTCAATTACGAGCTGACCAGCGTCGGCAGCTCGCCGACCCGGATCAGCACGATCATCGAGACCGGGTCGGGAGCCGATATAACAATCATCTTCCTGCTCTACCCGTTCCTCTATGCCGACAAGCTGATGGATGTCAGCGACATCGCCGAGGAGGCCGGCAAGCAACAGGGCGGCTGGTACGATGCGGCCAGGGAAGCCGCTGTTGTCAACGGCAAATGGAGGGCGATCCCGCACAGCAACATCGGGCAGCTGATGAACTGGCGCACCGACTGGTTTGCCGAGGTCGGGGTCAAGCAATTCCCCGACACCTGGGAGGAGTTGTACGAGGTCGGGAAGAAGCTCAAAGCCAAGGACCATCCCTTCGGCTTCGAGTTGGGCCACGGCTTCGGCGACAACCACGGCTGGCTCTACCCGCTCTTGTGGTCCTACGGCGGCGCCGAGGTTGAGCCCGACGGCAAGACCGTGGTGATCGACTCCGACGAGACCGCGCGCGCCGTCGATTTCGCCCGCAAATTCTTCCGCGACACGATGTTCGAGGACGTGCTGGGCTGGACTGATCCGAGCAACAACAAGGCGTGGATGGCCGAGCAGATCTCCTGCACCAACAACGCCGAGAGCATCCTGTGGTTCGCCAAGGCGCACTTCCCGGACATTGGCAAGGTGACCGACCAGGCGCAAAACCCACAGGGACCCAAGGGCCGCTTCCACCTGCTCGACTGCCAGAGCCACGCGATTTTCGACTTCAGCCCCCGGAAGGAGGAGGCGCACAAGTTCCTGCGCTGGCTGACGGCGGAACAGCAGCTCGGCGGCTGGTTCGCCTCGGCCGACAGCTATTACCAACCCTTCCTGCATGCCTACGACAACGCGCCGATGTGGCAGGTCGAGCCGCGCAACATCCCCTATCGCGAGGCGATGGCGACGGCGCACCTCCCGGGCTGGCCGGCGCCGCCAGATCACCGGTTGGCCGAGAGCGTCGCCAAATACGTCATCGTCGACATGTTCGCCAAGGCGTGCACCGGCACTGCGACCAAGGACGCGATCAAGAGCGCCGAGGCGCAGCTCAAAGAGATCTACCGCGCCGTCTAAGGAATGTCGGTCCGGTCCGAGCCTCTCCTCGCGGCGGCGCGGCCGGCGCGCCGCGGTGCCCCGATTGGCCTATGGCTCGACCGTCAGAGTGTTTTCAGCTGGCTGATGATGGCGCCGCCGCTGCTGTTTCTGGCGGCCCTCGTCGGCTATCCGTTCTGCTATGGCATTTTGTTGAGCCTGCAGGATCGGCCGGTCGCCCATCCTGGGACCTTTGTCGGACTGAAGAATTTCGCGACCAACATCGCCGACCCGATCTTCTGGCGCGTCGCGGTCAACACCTTCGTTTACACGGGCGTCGCGACGCTGCTGAAGATGGTGGGCGGGCTCGGGCTCGCAGTCGCGATGAACCAGCATTTCCGCATGAAGAACCTGGTGCGGGCGCTGTTGCTGCTGCCGTTCATCGTGCCGACCGTGTTGAGCACGGTTGCCTGGATGTGGATGCTCGACCCGGCGTTTAGTGTCGTTAACCGGCTGCTGATCGGGCTCGGCGTGCCGAGGCCGGGTCCCTCCTGGCTCGGCAACCCGATCTTGGCGATGTTTTCGATCATCATGATCAACACTTGGCGCGGGTTGCCCTTTTACGGGATCACCTTGCTCGCCGGCTTGCAGACCGTGCCGCCCGAGCTATACGAGGCGGCGACGATCGACGGCGCCAGCGGTTGGCAGCGTTTCCGCTACGTCACCTTGCCGCTGTTGCAACCAATCATCCTGATTGTGACGTTGTTTTCGGTGATCTTCACCTTCGCCGACTTCCAACTCGTCTACGTGCTGACCCATGGCGGGCCGCAGAACGCGACCCAGCTCTTCGCGACCTATGCCTTTGACATCGCGATGGGCGCCGGCCAGCTCGGACTCGGCGCCTCGGTCGCGCTGGCCATGTTCCCGGCGCTGGCGTTGCTGATCTTTGCGCTGACGATCTACATGCGGAGAGGGTGATGGTCACCGGCTACGGCCCGGTCGAGCGGCTGGTGCGGCTGTGGCTGCCGGTCGGCTTCTTTCTGGTGCTGGCGCTGTTCCCGTTCTA
>DASQCY010000142.1:0-2354 GCA_035634495.1 Allostellaceae bacterium | reverse complement strand
GCCGGCTCGGTCGTGTCCTGCCAAGCGGTGACGCGAAGGCCCGCGGTTGCGAGCTTCGCCCGGGTTGCTTTCTGCGAATAGAGAAAGCTGATGCTCGGCTCGCGCGCCCATTGCACCGGGTAATGCGGCGGTCCGCCCGGCCCGGCGGCGACCTCCTGCAGGGCGAGCTTGCCGCCGGGCTTTAGGACACGGCGCATCTCGCGATAGAGCCGATCACGGTCGGCGATGTTCATCGCCGCGTTCTGCGACCATACGACATCGAAGCTCTCGCTTTCGAACGGCAGGTCGAGCGCGTCGCCCTGCCGGTAATCGACCCGGCCGACGAACCCGGTAAGCCGGGTCAACATTTCCGCTACCCGCACGAATTCGGCGGTCAGGTCGACACCGCTGACCCGGCAGCCGTAACGCCAGGCGAGATAGCGCGAAGGCCCGCCGAGGCCCGAGCCGACATCGAGCACCCGTTCGCTTCCGACAAAGCCGACGAGTTCCGCCAGTCGCACCGTCGCCGGCCGCTGCCCGCCGTGAAACTCGTCGACTGGTGCCAAATCGTCCGGCGTCAGATGGTCGATGTCCTTACCCGCCGCCCTCAGCGCCGCAAGGATCGCCTCCCCGAGATCGGTGCGGGTGTAATGGGTTTCGACAGGGTTGTCCGTCATTTCCCCTCAGCTCGCTTGATCGGACGGCCCTGGCAGCCGGCGGCGCTCACGCGCCGGGCTTGCTTCTCGCGAAAGCGCCATGCCCGCGGCCAGCATCCCTTCGAGCCGGCTCACCCGATCGCGAAGATCGGCAACCTCTTGGCTCATCCGCGCCAGATCGACAGCGGTGTTGCGCACCCGCTCGTCGAGGAGGATGACTTGACGCAACGCCCTGATCGCGTCGCCATAGAGGCTCACGCCGCCGCCATCTTCCCGCGGCGCCGGCTCACCGGATCTCGCCTCGATGGTCCCGCCAAGGTCTCGGCCACCTTGCGATGACATTCGTCGGCGATCTGCAAAGTCTCCGGGTGGATCTGGTTGAACACGTCAACCAACGCACGGAGCTCTGCCGCCTCCTCCTCGGTGCCCAGCTCGAAGGCCTGAACGGCACGTCGAACGACTTCCCCGGCGGAGACGCCCAGCATGCGCGCCTTGGTGTTGAGTGATGCCCGCTCCTCCGGGGACATCAGGACCATCAATCGAGCGGATGCTGCCATACCTAGCCTATATATCTACATCTGCATAAATATCATGTGTCCGGTCCTGGCGCGCAAGCGGAGCGGCTCGCGACGTCACATCGATTAGGGAGCTCTGATCATGCGGCTGTTGATTGCGATGATGAAGCACGAGACCAACACGTTCTCGCCGGTGCCGACCCCGCTTGCTCGCTTTGGGCCGCTCTATGGCGAGGCCGCAGTCCGCGCCTATCGCGGCACCGGCACCGGGCTCGGCGCGTATCTCGATCTCGCCGAGCGCGAAGGGGCCGAAATCGTTGTGCCGATCGCTGCTGGGGCTTCGCCCAGCGGCCCGGTCGAGGACACCGCCTACAAGCACATTACCGATACGATCTGCGAGGCAGTGGCGCGTGGCGGGTTCGACGGCATCATGCTCGATCTGCACGGTGCCATGGTCACGCAGAGACAGGAAGATGGCGAGGGAGAATTCCTGAAGCGGTTGCGCGCTATCGACCCCGTGACCCCGATCGCCGTTTCTCTCGACATGCACGCCAATCTCTACGACGCGATGATCGCCAATGCGACCGTGGTGACCGGCTACCGCACATACCCGCACATCGACACTTACGAGACCGCCAAGCTCGCGGGCGAAATCCTGTTGCGCGCAATGCGCGGCGAGGTGAAGCCGGTCATGGCGTGGCGCAACGAGCCAATGCTGCCGCATGTCATGCGGCAAGGAACCGACGATCATCCGAACAAGGAACTCCAGCACCGCTGTGCGGCGATGAGCGCCGAGGGTGCGTTGGCCGCGAGCCTCTTCACCGGCTTCCCGCATGCCGACATCACCAATGCCGGGCTCAGTGCCGTGGTGGTAACCGATGGCGACCGCAAGCTCGCCGAAGAGCTGCGGGACGAGCTCTTGGGTCGCGCCTGGGTCGAGCGCGAGGCCTTTGTCTACAAGATCGAGCCATTGCAGCAATCGGTCGCGCGCGCCAAGGCAATGCCGCCGAGCCCACCCGGCCAGGGCCCGATCGTATTGCTCGATCATTACGACAATTGCGCCTCGGGCGGGACGATGGACACGACCGCGGTACTCGCCGAGATCCTGCGCCAGGGGCTCGAAGACGTCGCCGCCTTCGCGATCTATGACCCGGAGGCGGTGCAGCGGGCGATCGCCGCCGGCATCGGCGCGCAGGTGACACTG
>DASQCY010000141.1:0-3464 GCA_035634495.1 Allostellaceae bacterium | reverse complement strand
TCGCCGCCGTGAGCGTGGCGGCGGGCCTGTGCCTCGAGCGCGGACTGCGCCGCCATCTTTACGAGCCGCTATGATCACGCTCGACAGGGTCTCCAAAGTCTATCGCACCCGGAGCGGGCGAAGAACCGTGCTCGACAACGTCAGCGTCACCTTTGATTCCGGGCAAAATGTTGGAGTTCTCGGAGTCAATGGCGCCGGCAAGTCGACATTGATTCGATTGATCGCCGGGTCGGAGATTCCCGATTTCGGGGTTGTCCGGCGATATGCCCGGGTGTCGTTTCCGCTCGGCTTCGGCGGCACCTTTCACGGTGCTCTTTCCGGCCGCGAGAACGTCGCGTTTGTCGCCCGAATCTATGGGGCGGGGACGCGCGGCGTTCTCCACTATGTGGAGGAATTCTCCGAGTTGGGCGAATACCTGCACATGCCGGTCAATACCTACTCGGCCGGCATGCGGGCCCGGCTCGCCTTTGCAACCTGCCTCGCCCTCGACTTTGATCTTTACCTGATCGACGAGGTGACCGAGGTAGGCGACCGGCGTTTTCGTCAGAAATGCGCGGCAGCATTCCGCGAACGCATGCAGCGCTCCGATATCATTCTTGTGACCCACAACATTCACACGCTGCGCCAATATTGTGACAGAGGCGCCATTCTAGCCAATGGCGAACTCACGTTGTTCGATGATATCGATACCGCGCTCGGTCAATATCATCGCATGGTGCAGGAAAGTCTGTAATGGCAGCGCTACCAGCAGCCGAGCGCGAGCGATCCCCCGATGGCGGAGACAGTCGGGCATTGCGAGGCGAGTCCAACCGAGCAATCTTGACGCCGGCCAGTGCAACCGCGCTTCCCGTTCCTTCGGAAGGAGGCGGTAGAACAGTCGTCTTCGATCACCGACAAAGCACGGTCGCCCCACCACCCCGGCGGCCACGCTTGCGGTGGTTCTCGTTCATCATTATCGTCGTGATACCGGCCGCGATCGCTGCCACGTATTATTTCCTCGTTGCTGCTGACCAATACGTGGCAGAATTTCGTTTTGCCCTGCGCTCTGCCGAGCCGGAGCGCCATGACCCAGCCCTATTTCTTCAGGAGAGCATTGCACCTTCGGTGATGGGCCTGGATTCGTACGTCGTCGTGCAGTATCTCGCCAGCCGCGCGATCATCGATGATCTGAGCGCGACGCTCGACCTGCGGCAGATGTTCTCGCGCGCCGAGGCTGATTGGCCGGTCCGCCTTGATCTGCCAGTGTCGATCGAGGAGCTTGTCCGCTATTGGAAGAGGCAAGTCGACGCATTTTTCGACGCGACCAACGGGACGATCGTGGTCAGAGCCCGCGCCTTCACACCGCAAGATGCCCTCAGGCTGGCCGACGGCATTCTCGCCTCTTCCGAGCGGCTGGTAAACGATTTGTCGGCACGCGCCCGGCGTGACGCGCTGCGAAATGCCGAAGAGGAGGTGGGCCGGGCCGAAAAGCGTCTCAAATCAGCGCTTACCCGGCTGCGCGAGTTCCGCGACAAAGAAGGAACCATCGATCCGCGCAAGACCGCCGATGCGACCGTAGCGCTGGCCGGACGAGTTCGCGACGAGCTCGTTCGGGCCGACACCGAGCTATCCACCTTGAAGCACTATATGCGCGACGACGCTCCCTCAATCAAAATGCTGGAGGCCCGTGTCCAATCGCTCGAGGCACAACGCCGGGCGGTCGAGAGCGAGGTCACAGATACCGAAAAGACCCGATCGGAAGCTCTTTCCCGGGTGATGGGCTCGTACGAACAGCTCGAAAACGAACGAACGTTCGCCGAAAATACCTATCAGCACGCGCTGCAGGCGCTCGACCGTTCGCGCATCAATGCCGACCGCCAGCAAGTTTATCTCGCCACGTTCGTCCGGCCGACGCTCCCTGAGGAATCGTTGTATCCGCGCCGGCTGCAATCGCTCGCCGTGGCTTTCGGGGTGGCCTTCGCTGTGTGGATGATCGGCGGCTTCATTCTTCAGTCCATACGAGATCATCTGCGTCCATAACATGTCTTGATCAGGTTAAATCCGGTAGGGGCGCCGGCAAAGGAAGCAATCATGACGACCTTGGAGTTTGAATCTCAGCCCTCCGTTTTGCCTCTTGCCGCGACCGGTGCGTCACCCTTGCGGACGGCCAGCCGCACCGCTCGCACCAGGCTCGCGGTGGTTTCCACTCACGATGACTTGTGCGGCATCGCCGCCTACACCCGCAGTCTCGAACGACAACTCGGCGACGTTTTTGATGTAACCGTGTTTCAGTTGAACCAATTCCTACTGCGCAGCACCCATCGCCGCGTTCGAAGATTCGGCGATAGACACATCCAAGCCATCTGCCGCGAGATCAGGCACTACGACACCGTAAATCTCCAGCTGGAACACGGAACATTGGGCCGCGGCTGCGGCGATATCTTTCGTCGTTTTAATTGGATTGTGCGGGCATCACCTCGGCTTTCGGTGACGTTTCACTCGATCATGTTGTCGGAGGCATTCGACTTTGGGGAATGGTTTAGGGAGATCTGCCGGTTCAATTTCACCAAGGCCATTGCAATGCGGTCCGACTATATGCGCGCAAACCGGCTCTCGGCCGGCATTGCCAGACGCCTGCGCCGCGCCCAGCGCTTCAAACCTGTCACGCTAGTTGTCCACACGCGTCGCGACCTCTGGCACATGAAGTACGTTCACGGCATGCGGAACGTTTACGACCATCCGTTGTCCTTCATCGATGTCGCCGAGGCGCAGGAGATCCGCCGCACCGCTTCACGCGCGAAATTTCCGGTCTTAGACGCGGTGCCGGCGCAGAGTAAGCTGATCGGGGTCTTTGGGTTTCTCGGCCGATACAAAGGTTTCGACACCGTTGTCCGGGCGCTCCACCACTTGCCCGAGGAATACCATCTGCTGATTTTCGGTGGGGTCCACCCCAATGAGATCAGGCGGCACCAGCCGATCGACCCGGTCGTCTCGGCATTATTCGACGCCGGTTATATCGATACGAGCGTCGCTGAGCGAACACGGACAAGCCCAGGCGCGAGCGCGCCCGCCATCTCGGTCGCCTTCGACGGGTCGATGCGCGATCTCCTGGTCGAGCACCCCAAAGATTTGTCGGGTCGAATTCATTTCTTGGGCGCGCAGAGCGACGCCGACTTTCTCTCGGGGATGGCAGTCTGCGACGCGGTGGTCTTTCCTTATCTCGAGGTGGGGCAATCCTCCTCGGGTCCGATTTCGCAATCGCTCGAGTTGGGCTGCCGGGTGATCGCCTCCCGCACACACACCTTTTTGCAGTTTGCCCGTTATCACCCGGACACGATTGAATTCTTCGACATCGGCAATCATTTGGAATTGGCCGGGCTAATCCTCGCTCGTCCGCAATTCGACACGCGCGAACGCGTTCTCACGTTCAATGTCGAGACCAACAAGGCCACCTATCTCGCCGCGAATGGCGATATGCCCGAAAT
>DASQCY010000140.1:0-5596 GCA_035634495.1 Allostellaceae bacterium | reverse complement strand
GCTGACTAGCCTAGATGAGAAAGACCCAGCGAAAGTCGCAGCAGTCGCTAAGCTTGCGCTGCTCTCGCCGCGCGAGCTCCAGGTGTTGAAAGGTCTCCTCGCCGGGCTGCCGAACAAATCGATTGCCTACGATTTGGAGATCAGCCCACGCACCGTCGAGATCCACCGCGCGCGGGTCATGGACAAGATGGGGGCGCGCAGTCTCTCCGAACTGGTCCGGCTTGCCTTGGCCGCCGGCGTTCAGTCAGGGTCTCAGTGACGACATCGGAGCTGACGCTGTCTCTGGGGAGATCCGTTCCTGCTCCGGACGAGGTCAGCCGACGGCTTCGGCACTAGGGCACGTTACATCAGTGGATCAGAAAAACTGTCATCTCGGCGGATTCGAGAACAGATTGGGTAAAGCCACCGAAAACAATTTCACGCGTGTGGCTATGGCCGTAGCCGCCCATAATCAACAGCCCTGCTTGATGGGAACGGGCGGCCTCCATAAGCACTTTGCTCGCGGGGCCAGCAGTCGACGACATGAACTCGACATCGACGCTGACGCCGTGCCAGGCTAGCTGGCGGGAAAGGTCAGCCAATCCGTCCGTCAGCGACGGGTCGTCTTCTTCGGCGCCGGCGAGAATGACGCGCTCCGCTTTGACCAGGAGCGGCATCGCGGCACCGACCGCATGCGCCGCCTCCGCCGTTTCCTTCCAGCAAACCACGACCGTGCCGAGAAGCGGGTGCGAGAGTCGCGGAGGGGCAATCAGCAAGGGTCTACCGCAACCGAGCAGCAGCCTTTCGAGCAAATCGGGCGGTAAGCCGTTCGGCCCCGTCGGGCGTGCTACGACAATCAAGTCGTAATGCCTACACAAAACATCAAACGACGATCGGCCTCGCCCATCTCCTCGCGCCAGCTTGCAGAAACCCCACCGCCGGATCGGGGCTGGTCCGTGATGCTAATTCCGTGACGCTCGCAGAATCGCGCGAAATTATCTCTCGCAACGGCGGTGCGCATGACGCACTCGGTCTCCAGGCGCTGCATCATTTTCCACATCGCCGGTCCCCTCGCGAACTCGGCATGCGGTTGCCATATTGCCGCCGCCGGGATCGACTTGCACATGAAAGAATTCGAGGTGCGCATCCAAGGGCTGTGCGATGCCAAAAGCTGCGGCGAAGACGGCGTGGTCGCTGCCCCCGCCACCAGCCAACACGAGTATGTTTTTCATGCTGGTTTGCTCCGACAAGTCGTCCTCAATGTGCTATCAGAACCGGTATTTCCGCCGCGCGCAGAATCCGTTCGGTGAAGCCACCGAAAATCCACTCGCGCAGCCGGCTATGGCCGTAGCCGCCCATCACCAATAGGGCAGCTTGTTCGCGAGCCGCCGCGAGCAGTGTTTCGGCTCCTCCCTGCGCGCCGGGCTCTAGGCGACGCACCGATGCCGAAAACCCGTCCCAGCGGAGATTGGCCATCAGGCGGGCAGCTCCTTCCTCCTCAATCGTGGTCTCATCTTCCGCGACGGTCATGATGACGATCTGCTTTGCGATCGACAGAAACGGCATTGCCACGGTAACGGCGCGTGCGGCTTCGGGTGTCGACTTCCACGCGATGACGACGGTATCGGGCAGAGCGGATATTGGTCCCGAAGGGGGTATCAACAAAGGGCGGCCGCTGTTGATGAGAGCTGCCCCGAGCGTGTCCGGTGGAACTCTATGGTCATCACCCGGTCGTCCAATGACCAAAAGGTCGGCAGTGCGCGCATATTCCACAAGCCAATAGGAGTCAGAGCCGATTTCCCGAAGCCACCTTGCCGAGCCCTCTGAAGCCTCGGACGGGCTTCCGGCGGCGACCAACCCCTCTCGCCGGCAAAAGCTTTCGAACAGCTGTTTTGCCTTCTGCTCGCGCTGTTCGGCTTCCTCCTCCATTCTATTGATCAGATCCGTAACAACCTGTGGGCTGCTGACCTCCGGCATGATCGTGGCAGCGAACGCCGCGGAATCAATGCGAATATGCAGGAAGCCGAGATGGGCGCCGAACGGGCGCGCTACAGCCAGCGCTGAGGCGAAGACCCCGGCATCCGCATCGCTTCCCGTCGCAGGGACGAGAATCGTCTTGATCATCGGATGTCCTTCCTACCGAGAAGGCCAGTTTAGACGGAGCGGCTCTCCCTGGGGCATGCGGCGAGCGCGCGCTCGGGCGACAACCGGCGGACGCGCTACCCAAACCAGCCTGATCAGCGCGGTAGTAGCAATGCAAATCGCGATTCCATAACCCGCTGCCAATGCAAACGTCATTATCACCTCCTTTGCGTGCCAGCCTCGCGAAAGGGTGCTGCGAGCCCAAACTCACGTGAGCCTAAGATCGGGCGAGTGACATTGATCCAGGTCAAGCCTCGGACTTATGTCCAGCAGACGTCAGTCGAGGGAAGCGGGCAGCATCACTGAAACGTCCCGAAATCAATCGGAAAAGTCGCGCACTTCTCACTTCTGGCTGCGTCAGTTGATCTGGATCAAGGCGGGTCTGGGCGATGTGCGAAAGCCTGCCCACCTCACTGGCCTTTGGAGGTTGCCATGATCAGCGATTTAGAGCTTCGCCAAGATGTCCTCGATGAGCTCGAATTCGAGCCCAGCGTCAATGCCGCCCATATCGGCGTCGCCGCGAATAGAGGCGTCGTCACACTCACCGGCTTTGTGACGAATTACGCCGAGAAAGCAGCCGCGGAGCGCGCCGCCCGGCGGGTCAAAGGCGTCAAGGCCATAGCCGAGGAGATCGAGGTGCGCCTGCCTTCGGACACCAAACGCGCGGACGACGAGATCGCCGCGCGCGCGGTCGATATCCTAAAGTGGCAGGTCGGGTTTCCCGCCGATCGCATCGCGGTCAAGGTCGAGAAGGGGATCGTGACACTGACGGGCGAGGTCGATTGGCAATATCAAAGGACCGAGGCCGAGCACGTCGTGCATAAGCTCACCGGTGTCATCGGCGTCGCCAACCAGATCCGGGTCGCCGCGCCGGTTCGTGCCTCCGAGGTCAAGGAGAAAATCCAAAAAGCATTGGAGCGGAGTGCCGACGTGGAAGCATCCCGGATCACCGTCCAGACCGAAGGCGGGAGGGTGGTCCTCAGCGGCAAGGTCCGGGCCTGGTACGAGCGGGACATTGCCGAACGGGCCGCATGGTCGGCGCCGGGCGTCACTGAGGTTCAAGACCACCTGACCATCGAGTATTAGTGCGCCAGTTTCAGTTGCGGATGCGGGGAGGATTCGGGTCGGTGTCCTCCCCGGCCGTTCTTGTGACCGCATCGATCGCGAGAGGATGCGATCCGCTTCCGTGACGGCGTCTGTCTCGAGGTCCGTGCTTGCGCGTGACGGGCTGCACTGTTCTGACGGCGTCCGGTTTAAGAGGCAGCGCCGACGAGTTTTGGCGCTGGCCGGAGGAACAGTACGAGTGCGGCGACACTCGCGAGCAACGCAGCGGCGCTGAAGGTAGCGGCAGCCCCGCCTGCAACCCACAATGCGCCAGCGCCGATTCCCGCGATCAGCGTCGCGATCCCGACCGCAACATCATAGATCGCAAACGCCGTGCCCCGTAACCGTGGAGGGGAGGCGTCGGCGACGACAGCCGAAAGCAGTCCTTGAATGAGGCCCATGTGAAGACCCCACAAGGCGACCCCGAATGCAGTCAGCCAAAGCGTTTGTGCGAAAATTAGAACAAGATTAGCGCCAATAAGAAGAACTACCCCGGCACCCAGCTGAAGTCGTCGATTGATCATATCCGCAAGAACGCCGCAAGGGTAGGCGCTCGCGGAATATACGAGGTTCATCAAGACCAGGATGACCGGAACGAACGCTGGACCGATCCCGATGCTGCTGGCCTTAAGCAACAGGAATGCCGGGCTGCAGCGCGCTAATGCAAGAATCGCGGCAACTGAGACCGCCCACCAATAGATAGGGTTGAGACGCCAAAGATCTCTCCAGCTGGTGGCGATCGGCCCCTGTGGGTCGGCCGGCCAATTATTGGGAGCCTCCTTGACCCCGATCACCAGCACTGCAACGGACACGAAACCGGGAATCGCAGCGAGCCAGAATACCAGCCGGAAATTATCGCCGCTCAGGGTCATCAGGCCCATCGCCGTCAGCGGCCCCGCTACAGCCCCGATGGTATAGAGGGCCGTGCGCAAACCGAACCCCGATCCACGAATCTCAGAAGGTGTCACATCGGCCAACAAGGCATCGCGTGGGGCGTCACGGATGCCTTTACCGATTCGGTCGATCGTGCGGGCAGCCAGGATCGCCAAGGCTGTCTCCGCAACGGGGAACAGCAATTTGGTCAGGGCCGACAAACCATAGCCGACAACGACCAGGGCTTTGCGCCGGCCCAACCCGTCGCTCAGTCTTCCAGAGAAAATCTTTACGAGCGACGTTGTCGCTTCCGCGGTCCCTTCGATGAGACCAACAAATAGGATGCTGACACCGAGCACGGTGACGAGGAAGGCGGGTAGTAGCCCGTGAATCATTGCCGACGACATCCCCATGCACAGACTGACGAGTCCGAGCGCGGTGACGTTGCGCGACAATTTCGGCGGTACACCCTGTCGGCCGCTTAGGGCAGTTGTTTGATCAGAGGCGCTATCTGTCAGTGGGCTCAGTGATTCGACGAGTTTTCTCGCCGCGCGGAAACCGGTTTTGACCTTCGGAGCCGCTGTTGGGCTCATTCGCTATTCGTCGGTCACATCGGCGCGCCGCATCAGCGCTTCAAGTAAGTCCGTGCGGCTGACAATGCCGACGAGCTTGCCGTCCTGCAGAACGGGCACGCGTTTCACCCTGCGACGGCGCATAAGGGTGGCGAGGACATCGATCGGGGTCTGATCCACCACGGTGACGACCGGTTTGGTCATGACATCGCGTGCCGTCAAATAGCGGGCTGTCGCGATCTCCTCCAGGCAGACTGCGCCTTCGTTGAAGAGCCGCAGCCACCACGCGCGTGGGCTGCCGGAAGGGGGCTGGCCGAGCAGGTCTCCCTCACTGACGATACCCACGATGTGACGGTCGTCATCGACCACCGGCAACGCACTGATTTTGTGGTCGAGCAGCAGACCGGCGATTTCGCCGACGCTCGTATCGGGGCTTACCGTTATGACCTCTTTTGTCATGATTTCCGCCGCGTTCATCGGCCGCCCTCCACGTCAAGATTGTCAGCGCTCTTCCGGTTCCGATTCTTCGCATTTGAGGATTTCATAGACCTGGGCAACGGCGCCGCGAGGTCCGTGTTCCAGTTCGGTGCCGACCTGATCGTCAGCGGTAGCCCGGGTGAACGCTTCGAGCACCTCGGCCGGGGTCGCCTCGGTCTCCACGATCCTCATCAGGACCCAATCGTCGAGCGGCCCAACGATCTCGAGGACCTCTTCAGCTGTTGCAGGTGGCGAAATCTGGCCCATCAAACTGTCCTCTGGGGTTGTGTGGGTATGCAAATCATGCGCGGACCGCCTCGGTCGGCGGGAGGTGATGCTTGCCGAGAGGGGTCACTGTGCTCGCCTGCGGCCCTTCTGCGCTCTCGGAATGTTGCGCGACGAAACGCACCTGATCGCCAACCGCGAGTTCTTCGAACGCGCCGTTCACG
>DASQCY010000139.1:0-4166 GCA_035634495.1 Allostellaceae bacterium | reverse complement strand
GCGGCATCGAGCCGAGGAGCCTCCCGGAGTGGCCCTGCCACCATGCCCATCGGTAGGGCATCGTTGGTTGGCAAGGGCAGGATCAGCACACCGGCCTCGTTGGGACGAACCCGGGCCCGACCGCTCAGCGAGTGATGCTCCCCGTCGGCGTGCGGGTCGTCGTCGACGCGAACAACCAAGTCGATGGGGCTGGCTGTCGGGTTGTCGACGGGTATCGCGAGTGCTTGTACGCCCGACCAATCGGCCGGCTCTTCTGCCGGCCGAATTAGCAGCTTGGGCCAATCGGCCAACTCGAAATCAACTCGTGCGGCGATGCCACCGGCATTCACCCGAGTTCCGGTGACCCGGGAAAGGTCGGCTTTCGCGACCGTGATGCGCGCCACATCGGCCGGATCGGCGAAACGGATGATCGGTGTCACCTCCGGCGGCGACCCCGCGGCCCGCAGGGGCGCGCCGAGCACGGCGAAAGCCAAGACAAGACGCAGCAGCCGGACCATTGGCCTCCCATTTCCGCGCTGGACGCACCAGCCGGCATGTCGGATGCTGAGGCGATCAGCCTTCGCTTACCGAGTGCCGCCGCCATGCCGCAATCCGCATCCGGCCAGACCAGCCGCCGCAACAAAGTAGCGCTCTACGCCAGCGTCGGGCCGGAGCTTACGCAATACGACATCGACATCGATGGCGCGAGTTTAAATCGGCGGAGCACAGTGACTTTGCCGGCAAACGTCCACTATGCGTGGCCGCATGTTTCTGGGCGGCACCTTTATGTGGCAACGAGCGACAGCGCCTCCGGAATGGGCCCGGTCGGCGACAAACACCATTTGACCGCGTTCCGCATCGATCCCGGCTCAGGGGCGCTGGCACCGCATGGCGAACCGATCCCGCTGCCTACCCGCCCCATTCACATGACGACCGACATACCCTCGGAGCACCTGCTGGTCGCGTTCAGCAATCCGAGCGGCCTTCGGGTTTATCGGATAAACGCCGATTCGACGCCCGGCGCAGAGGTCGTGCAGCCAGAGCCAATCGACCCCGGCATCTACGCCCACCAGGTACGCGTGAGCCTGGACAACGGGTCGGCGATTCTCGTCACCCGCGGCCACGACGCCGCCCCCGGCAAGTCCGAAGAGCCGGGCGCGCTAAAGGTGTTCGCCTACCGGCAAGGGCGGCTGACACAGGAAGTTTCGGTCGCGCCGAATGGCGGTTACGGTTTTGGCCCGCGGCATCTCGATTTCCACCCGACGAGGCCCTGGGTCTACGTTTCGTTGGAGCGGCAAAACAAGCTCGACATGTTCGAGTTTTCCGGTGACACGCTGTCATCGGCACCCGTCTTCCGCAAAGACACCTTGGCCGAGCCGGGCAATATCCGGGGACGGCAGATCGCCGGCACCGTTCACGTGCATCCAAACGGCCGCCTTGTCTACGCGGTCAACCGCGCCTCAACAACCACGGAACTCGCGGGCAAGCGCGTCTTCGCCGGCGGAGAAAACAATTTCGCTGTATACTCGATCGAGCAGGCGACTGGTGAGCCGAGCTTGATCCAGCACGTCGATACGCGCGGCATTCACTGCCGGACGTTTCACATCGATCCAAGCGGCCGCCTGCTGGTCGCCGCGCACATCATGCCGCTCCCGGTGAAGGACGGCGCAACCTTGCGGATCGTACCAGCGAGCCTGGCCGTCTTCCGGGTCGACGGCGACGGCAGGCTCGACTTCGCCGGCAAATACGACGTCGACGTCGGCGACAAGACGATGTTTTGGATGGGCATGGTCCCGTTGCAGTGATCTGTCAGATCCCCCTCCGAAGCCAGCTCTCCGGAAATCTGATTGCCATATTACAACCAAAGCGAGAGGCAGTCTGAATCCAGCCTGCAAATTCAGGTCAGCAGGCGAATTGGACTCAATTTCTGACTGCATGTTCGGCCCGCCGGCCCACACATCGCGTCGTGATGATCAAGGGGCGATGAAGCGGTCGATCTTGCGGTAACGGAACAGCCACCGCCCGTCCGTTCTGACCATCTCGTCGATGTAGGCGCCGCCCGAGCCGACGCGCGGCCCCTGCGGGCTGTTCTGGATCACCATCCAATTCGAACGCACCTCGGCGCGCGCACCGTCGAGCGCAATTGCGATGTTTGTCACCATATGCACCGCGCGTGGCCGCGGTTGTTCTGCGCGCGTGCGCAGAACGCTCGCCAATTCCGCGATCGCCGCGCGGCCGGTCGCCTTGCCGAATGCCGTGTCCCAGGTGCCGTCTTCGGTGAAGAGCGCCGCCATCTCGGCAAACCGACCGTCATCCAGCCGGAAACAGTACTCTGCCACCACTTCCCTAATCGCATCCTTGTCTTCGACCGCGGTGGGCATCGCCTCCCCTCCCCTTCCTGCTGAACGACCTCGATCCTGCAATCTCCGGATCGCCGAGCGCAAGCCGCGCGCCGACGATCGCCTTGCCTGGGCAATCTCTGGAAGTTTACCGTGCCAGCGACCCGCCGCCGCTCGGAGAGCGACAAATTGCGAGAGAGGAGTTAGATGAACCAAACCGAGCACGGCTTTGGGTTCGCTCCCGAACAGGATGCGCCGATCCCCTATATGCAGCGGATCCGCGAATATTACTTGGCGCTCGGCTACCCGACTCCCTATCGCTGGGCGCATTACTCCGAGGTGCCATTCCAGCCGCTCACAAAGCCCCTTGGCGAAGCCCGGGTCGCCCTAATCACTACCGCGGCCCCCTACCAGCCCGGTGAAGGCGATCAGGGGCCCGGAGCGCCCTACAACGCCGCGGCCAAATTCTACACCGTCTATTCGGGCGACAGCAGCATCGACCACGATCTGCGGATTTCTCATCTCGCCATCGATCGCGTGCACACCACCGCCGAGGACAGCAACACGTGGTTCCCGCTGCACCAATTGCGGCGCTCGGCAGCGGCGGGCCGGATCGGCGCGGTCGGGCCCCGCTTTCACGGCGCGCCGACGAACCGCAGCCACCGCGCGACACTCGAAAAGGACTGCCCCGAGCTTCTGGCACGCTGCCGCGCCGACGGTGCCGACAGCGCCGTTCTCGTCGCCAATTGACCGGTGTGCCACCAGACCGTGAGTCTGGCCGCCCGGCATCTGGAGCAGAACGGCATCGCGACCGTCGTGATGGGGTGCGCCAAGGACATCGTCGAATTTGTCGGCGTGCCGCGGTTCCTCTTCAGCGATTTCCCGCTAGGCAACGCGGCAGGACGACCAAAGGACCCGCCATCCCAGGCTTTCACTTTGGAGCTCGCCCTACGCGTGCTTGAATCGGCACCGGCGGCGCGCACTACTGTGCAATCGCCACTGCGCTGGAGCGAGGGTTCTTCGTGGAAGCTCGACTACTCCAACATCGAGCGCTTGTCGCCTGAGGAGATCCGCCGCCGGCGGAAGGAATTCGACCGGCAGAAAGAGATCGCCAAGGCCATCCGCGATCAGCATGTCGCCCAGTCGTAAGAGTGAGAAAAAATGAGCTAAACGGTGACAGGAATATAGGATAAGGCCGCCGTTAATTCTAAATATTTACGATATATTGGCCCAAAGTTCGCCTCTTCCTCAACGGACGCCGACCATGTTGTAATGTTTTTGCTCGACGGGAGTCGGGGGCGACGAACCCATGGCGCGGGGTACTCTCAATATTTCCTTTGAATTGGAGATATCGGGCGGTATTCTCTGGCGTGGTCTCCGGATGGGAACGGAGAGTTGGGCACTTGGCGAGGGGGAAGGTATGACCAAGGGCAATAGAAGCGCGCTCTCGTCGCCGCTGGCGTTGCTCATTCGCGCCCTGGCGCTCACCGCGATCGTCGGTGTCCTTGCCACTGGCCCGGTCACCAGTACCGCCACCGCGGAGACCCCGGCCCAATTCATCTATCGGGTTTCGCACTCGACATTTGGCGATATCGGCAGTTACAGCAACACGGTCGAACCGAGCAGGGACGGTATAACCGTCCAGACTCGGGCGCATTTCCAGGTGAGCATGCTGGGCGTGCGGATGTACCGCGAGGATGCCACACGTACCGAGCGCTGGCAGGGCAACCGCCTCGTCTCGTTTCAGGGCGTGACCGACAAGGGCGACGGCCCGGTCGAAGTTAAGGGTGAGGCGCGCGGCAACGGGTTTGTCATCACCTCGTCGCAGGGCACGATCACCGCACCCGC
>DASQCY010000138.1:0-1636 GCA_035634495.1 Allostellaceae bacterium | reverse complement strand
CTCCTGCATCATCGCCGCCAGGATGCGGGCCGGAACGTCGGTCAAGCCACCCGCGGCGAATGGCACGACGAACGTGATCGTCCGGGTCGGGTAGTTCTGCGGCTGCGCAGCCGCGGGCCAAATTGCGCTGACGAGAAGGGTGCCGAGCAGGCCCAATCGCAGACGATTCATCATATGCCGTTCCTGTCGATGCAAATTACATCCATGAATCGTGATGGACACAAGAGGAGCCGCGCAATCCCAGAACCGCGGTTATCGAGTCAACCTTTCCGCTTCAGGAAATGGCTGATAGTCAGCCGTGGCGCATTGCTCAGGCTTGACCTCCACCATCTGGTCCAGCCTGCCGGCAACAAAAATAGCCGCGTATTGCTTCAGGCCGGCATATTCGCCATTGCTTTTCTTGGCATTGAATCGAAGACAGACGACGTACCGATTCGTTGTGCCGACCAGTTGAGGCGTCGGTTCGGACGCGGAGGCGTCGCGGATTTGGGTCGGATCCCTAAGATAGACGGGCAACATGGCGAGAATGTCCGACTTGTAGTTTTCCGGACGAGGATCTCGGACGTCGCGACTGCGACTTGCGCCGGCGCACGCGCTCAACGTGAGCGCAAAAGCTAAGGGCAACAATTGAGGCCCAAAACGGTTGCCGGTTCTGCTCACGGCTGCCTTCCCATCGCAGAGATACGTGGCCGCCGATCAGGACCTGTCGTCGCCCCGATGAACATGACGATGCCCGACTGAGCATCGCGTCGGCGCCAAAACATTGATTTATGTCCGGTCTTGAGGCGCTGCGGAAGGGGATGGACGTGCGGCCTCGGTCAGCCCCAGGCGTGATTGTCTCGGACCGGTCATCGTTCAGCCTCGCGGCTTTTCGACGCCCTACGGCGCGGTACGAGGTGTGATATCGTGCCGTCGTCCCGAGGCTGCGGAGCACATCCGCGGCTGGGGGGCGTGAATGCCGGGAGAGAGGAGGACGCCATGGCCACAAGCGTCAAGCAGATGATGGAAGCTGCCAACGCCGCGGTGCCGCGGATCACGCTGGCGCAGGCGCGCGAGATGATCGCCAAGGGCAACACCCTCGTGGTCGACGTGCGCGACGCTCCGGAAGTGGAAAAAAGCGGCAAGGTTGCCGGCGCCGTGAACGTCTCGCGCGGCATGCTGGAATTTCGCGCCGATCCCGAGTCGCCGTATCATGACAAGAATTTCGCCAAGGACAAAACGGTCATTCTTTACTGCGCCTCCGGCGGTCGCTCGGCCTTGGGCGGCAAGGTGCTCAAAGACATGGGCTACCAGCAGGTCTACAACCTCGGTGCGTTCAAGGATTGGGCCGAAGGCGGGGGCGCGGTCGACAAGCCGGCCGAGCCCGGCAGGTGAGCGTCGCGCGGTCGAATGGACCGCAAGTCGCTCGTGGCCCATCGCGTCAGCGCCATCGCCATATTTGGCGCTAGACCCGCTCAAGCACAGCGTTGAGAAGTTCGATCCTGTGCTCCTGCAGATTCCGCACCATATTTTTCACAACCGCGGGAAAAGCCGGGCCGATCACGATGTGAAGGCCAAGCGGTGGCAGTGACCCGCTCTCCAGCGCCTTGGCGCGCGCAACCTGCTGCTCCAACGCCTCCTGCGTTGTGTCGTGCCA
>DASQCY010000137.1:0-3399 GCA_035634495.1 Allostellaceae bacterium | reverse complement strand
AGCCATCTTGGACATGTCTTTGACGACGGCCCTCCACCGACTCATCTGCGCTACTGCATCAACGGGATCGCGATGAATTTTGCCCCGGACTAAGCAGAGACTCTGATCCTCCGCGGTGATCGGCGGCGGTCGGAGCGGCCGATGGCACCGACTTGGCGGCAAACTCGTGGTTGCCGAGAATAACGATTACCGCCTGAACGCCCGGCGGCAGGCGCGAGTTCGCACCTGACTCGCCGCTGGAGGAAGACGGATTCGAACTCGCGGTCCCCCGCGAAGGGAAAGGCTATGGGGAGCCACTCAAAGCAAGCATTGCCGTCTCGGGCCTGAACCTGTAAGTTGCCCTGCCTTTCGTGCCGCCGTCTCCGATTGGCAACTCCCAGAAGAGCCTTTCGCAGGAGCGGGACCGATGGTTCGAATCCGGTTCCCTCCAGCGGAGAGTCACCAACGAACCGAGCTCGGCGAGTTCCGCCCGAGGGAAGGCGGCTTTCCGATGGTCAGCTCACGCAGCTTTGGGAACGACCTTTTGATCGGCCTGGTGTCGGCCGGGATGACCCGATAGTCAGGCGATGGTCTGATGCGGCGCTGACGTCCAGGTCGGCGTCATCGTGCTCTGCCGGCGGATCCGTCACTGCCACTGACCCGGCGATCAGTTCTCTGGCGCGCGCTGTGTTGGCTTTGCAGGTGGCGCTGGCGAGCAATCCGTAATGGCGGATGCGATGGAAGCTCTTCGGCAGAACGTGGAGCAGCAAGCGCCTGATGAACTCGCCGGGCGCCAGCGTCATCGTGCGAAACCGCTCCCGGCCGTTGCGGCGGTAGTCCTTGAAGCCGAAGGTGACGCCACGGTCATCGAGGCCGACCAGTCGGCTGCTCGAGATGGCGACGCGGTGGGTGTAGCGCGCGAGATAGGCGAGCACCGCCTCGAGCCACGGCTCAGGAGGCCGCTGTACCAGGTGCTGAACTCGTTTAGCGCCTAGTCATAGGGGGAGAAGCCAGCATCAGAGAGCGACAACCCGGTTCCGGCGGCGGTCGAAGGTGTAGACGATCGCTGTCGGCTGAACAGTCGCGGTCACCTCGACGTATTGGGCCATGCGCGGATACTGGCGCCGAAGTTGGTTTGCCACCAAGTCAGCGTGGTCCCGATCGAGGAAAACCTTCGCCCGTCTTTGGTCGGTTGACCAATTGCTTGCTGATTGGTCGTACCATCCGACAATCGTGTTGTCGAACTTGCTTCGAAGAGTTATGCAATACATGGGAAGTCTCGCAGCGTATATGGCTCTTTGAGCGGCCGATTACCAGTCTCGTCACTGGCGCCAGCGAGGACCTCAAAGCTGCGGCGAGGCAGTTTAGGCAGAAACTGCTTCCGGTATTCATTGAGCTCGCGTCGGGTTCCCTATTCGAAGCGTTTCGGCGCGGAGACAAATCCTATGGCGAACCCGCCGTTTGGTGCTCTAGGTTAGTACCGAAACCTCTTCCTGGCGGAGGATGCAATGCAGTTCGGGTTTCGAGCGCCGTCCAGCGGACTTCTGTCGGGGCCGCGCGACCTCGCCCGCATCGTCAGCGGCGGCGAGGGCATGGGCTACGACTATTGCACAATCAGCGATCATGTCATGATGCCGCGCGACATCGACAAGAAATACCCCCAACACGGACACCGGCGAGCTTCCCCGCCGTGCCGGCGGTGGCGTGTACGAGCAGTTAACCTGCGTCGCCTTTGTCGCCGCCAAGACCGAGAAACTGCGGCTCGTCACCTCGGTCACCGTGGTGCCACACCGCCCACCGGTCTTAACCGCGAAAATTATCGCAACGATCGACGTGCTGTCGGAGGGCCGGCTCACCTGGGGTATCGGCGTCGGCTGGTGCCGCGAGGAGTTCGAGGCGATCGGCACCGAGCCTTTCCCGGAGCGCGGCGCCGTCACGGACGAGACGATCGCGGTGTGCCGCGAGCTGTGGACCAATGAAAACCCCAGCTTCAACGGCAAATACGCCAAGTTCTCGAACGTGTTCTTCCGGCCACTCCCGGTACAGAGAAGGGTTCCGATCTGGGTCGGCGGCGAGAGCGGCCCGGCGATGCGCCGGACTTCCACTCTCGGCGACGCTTGGTACCCGATCGGCACCAACCCGCAGAACCGGCTCGACACGCTGGAGCGGTTGCGCGCCGGCTATGAGCGCATCCGCACTCGGGCGCACGACGCCGGCCGCAGCCCGTCGGATGTCAGTCTCGCCTATCGGTTCTTGGAAATCGGCCGCGGGATCCCGGAGAAGGCCGACAACGGCGACCGCCGGCTCGGCTCCGGCGATAATAAGGCGATCGCCGCAGATCTCAGGGCCTTGCGTGACCTCGGGGTCATCGCGGTCGACTTCAGCTTTGGCGGCGATACCGCCGACGCGGTCCTCGCCGAAATGCGCCGCTTCCGCGAGGATGTGCTGGCCAAGGTGTAATTCTCACAATGAGGCAGTGAGACACGCGGGTAGTGTCATTGCGAGCAAAGCGAACTCCTGGATCGAGTAAAATCACAACGTGAGCTGTTGCTGAGTTGCTGAAGTCCTGGGAAGCTAAACTCGCTACCAAGTACACAATGGCCGGTTACGGCGCACAGGCGCCATCTGACAAGCATCAGGGCAGGCTGGGCCTTCCACCTTCAGAGACAGCGCAAGTCAACGTTGAGAACGCGGCAATGGGGTCGAGAGCGGCCCGAGCGGCGGCACCAAACATGACCACTAGTATGCTCAATGGTCGTCCCAGCGCGCGATCACCGCGCGGGAAAAACGCCGCATGAGCTCATGCGCATTGCCGCCGAGGTTCAGGCCGAAATCCGTGACACCCGCTTCTCTCAGCGCCCGGACCCGCCCGAGGCACTCCTCCGGTTCGCCGACAATCGCAACCGTTCTGATGAGCTCCTCGTCGAGAACATCCAAATGCTCGTCGGGGAGCTTCAGGAAATAATGCTCGTAGAAGCGCGCGTAGTCCCGGTCCGGGTCGATATCGTGCCGCTGCATCCACGCGCGGAAGCGCTCGATGCCTCGCGCAAGGGCGGGCGGCACCTCACCGCCCACCGCTCCGGCGTGAATGAAATAGCGCAGCAAGGCGCAGATTGCCGGGCCAACGGCCATGCGGGCCGCAATCGAATCTGCCCGCTCTCCGGGAGAGAGGACATAGACGATCTGGAAATCGATAATGCGGAAGCCCTCCGCCGCAAGATCGCGTCCCGCCCGCCGGGCCCCCTCCGCGAGCACAAGGCGCGCCGCGCGGATGTCGTCGGGCGTTCCGCCGAACGAGATGAACCCGTCACCGAACTCCCCGGCGATGCGCATGACCTGCCGCCCAAAGGCGGCGACATAGACCGGGATCGGACCATCGAGATTGACGATGCCCTGATCCGGGTGGAGAAGGCGGATCTG
>DASQCY010000136.1:0-4680 GCA_035634495.1 Allostellaceae bacterium | reverse complement strand
AAAATGGACCACCGCATTTGGTGCGAATGACGGCCCAGGGCGAGGGACCGGGCACCGTGCAGGTGACGGCGCGTGATCCAGCCGTTAGGGGCTGATATCTTGGTGTTCTTCGAACTCGGCGGCCGCGAGGCCGTCTGTCGTGTTCCGCCCCGGACGGTGCGTTAGACCGGCGAACGCGTCACCCTGTTCATCGATACGGCGTGCCTGCTCTCTTTTGATCCGGTCACCGAACCGGCAATATACCCCACTGGTGAGCCCGACCGCGTTGCTGGCTGCGGGGCGGCTATGATACCCTGACGTGCATCGGGAGAGGCCGCGGCGTTCGGGAGGCGAGACATGATCAAGAAGCTGTGGGTGCTGACGCTCGTCGGCGCGATGACCGCCCTAGGCGGTGCGGCGCGGGCCGGGGTCACGCTCGACAAGGTCAAGGCGGCCGGGCAGATCAGCTGCGGCGTGCCGACCGGCGTTGCCGGGTTTGGCGCACCCGACAGCCAGGGCCGCTGGGCCGGCTTCGACGTCGATATCTGCCGGGCATTGTCGGCCGCAATCTTCGGCGTCGCCGACAAAGTGAAATACGTGCCGCTGACTGCGCAGCAGCGTTTCACCGCTCTGCAGTCGGGCGAAGTCGACCTGCTGTCGAACAACACCACCGACACATTGCAGCGCGACACCGAGCTGGGGCTGAATTTCGCGCCGGTCGTGTTCTATGACGGCCAGGGGTTTCTCGTGCCGAAAAAGCTCGGCGTCAAGAGCGCCAAGGAGCTGAACGGCGCCACGATCTGCGTGCAGCCGGGCACGACGACCGAGCTGAACCTCGCCGATTACTTCCGCGCCAACAAGATGGAGTTCAAGCCGGTCGTCATCGAGAAGCGCGACGAGGTGCTGAGCGCCTTCTTCTCCGGGCGCTGCGATGTCTACACCAACGATTCGTCGGCGCTCAACGCCGACCGACTGAGCCAGGCGCCGAACCCGGACGATTACGTGATCCTGCCCGAGCGCATCTCGAAGGAGCCGCTCGCGCCGGTCGTTCGCCACGGCGACGATCAATGGGATGACATCGTCCGCTGGGTGGTCTATGCCCTGATCGAGGCCGAAGAGAAAGGGATCACGTCGAAAAACGTCGACGAGAAGCTGAAGAGCGACGAGCCTTACATCAAGCGTATGCTCGGCGTCACTCCCGGCATGGGCAAGGCGCTCGGGCTCGACGAGAAATGGGCCTATAACGAGATCAAGCTGGTCGGCAATTACGGTGAGATCTTTGATCGCACGCTGGGCAAGGACACCGAGCTCAAATTCGAGCGCGGCCTCAACAATCTGTGGACCCACGGCGGGCTGATGTACGCAATGCCGATCCGCTGAGTAGAGCGGCTTCGGGGTCGGGCATGGCGACCGACACGGCGACCGCCTCTCCGCGGCCCGCTCGGCCATCTACCTGGCACGACCCTCGTATCCGAGGTATCGCCTATCAGATCTTGTTCGTCGGGATCGTCGCAGCGTTTGGCGCTTTTTTGATACACAATACGCTTGTCAACCTGCGCCGCCAGAACATCGCGAGCGGCTTTGGCTTTCTTGACCGCGAAGCCGCCTTTGGCATCGGCGAGTCGCTGATCGCCTATTCGCCGGCCGATACCTATGCGCGCGCCTTCCTTGTCGGGCTGTTGAACACGCTTTATGTCGCGGGGCTCGGCATCGTCTTGGCGACAATCCTCGGCACGATGATGGGGATTGCGCGGCTGTCGAGCAACTGGTTGATCCGCAAGCTCGCCCAGGTCTATGTCGAAACCTTCCGCAATATCCCGCTGTTGCTGCAGCTGTTCTTCTGGTGGGCGTTACTGCGCGAGAGCGCGCCGGGGCCGCGCCAAGCCTGGGAGCTGTTGCCAGGCGTCCTCGTTAGCAATCGCGGCGTCGTTTTCCCGGTGCCGGTCGCCGATCCGGTGCATCGCTGGATGTTGCTGGCGTTTGTCCTCGGCATCCTCGCGGCAGTCGGGGTAAGTCGCTGGTCAAAGCGCCGTCAGGCTTTGACCGGTGCGCAATTTCCAATGGGGTGGGTGGGGACTGGTCTCGTTCTCGGTCTACCGTCTGTGGTGTTCCTCGCCGCCGGCGCACCGCTCCAACTCGATTGGCCGGAGCTCAAAGGGTTCAACTTTGCCGGCGGAAACGCGGTTTCCCCCGAATTCGCCGCGCTGCTGATCGGGCTCACCGTCTATACCGGCAGCTTCATCGCCGAGATCGTGCGCGCCGGCATCCTGGCGGTCAGCTGGGGACAGAGCGAAGCTGCGTCGGCGCTTGGTCTCAAACCGGGCCAGCGGATGCGGCTGATAATATTGCCGCAGGCGCTGCGCGTCATCATTCCGCCGATGACCAGCGAATATCTGAGCCTGACCAAGAACAGCTCGCTCGCCGTCGCCATCGGCTATCCCGATCTCGTCTCGATCGCCAATACGACGATGAACCAGACCGGCCAAGCGGTCGAGGGCATCGCGATGATCATGGCAGTCTACCTAGCGATCAGCCTCGTCATCTCGCTGTTCATGAACCTCTACAACCGTGCCGTCGCGCTGGTCGAGCGGTAGATCATGAGCGGTGTCATACGTGGTCCCGCTAGTACAGGCCTTACCTCTCGTCGTCCCGTGGGCCTCCAGCCCACGGACTTGTTCCGTGGGGAAGGCCGGGACCCATTGATCCGACGCTCCGGACTTTTCAGGCAACGGCAATGCCTTATCGGTCTGGATAAGTTCGTGCTGCGGCACGCTGGACCCCGGCTTTCCCGCGGGGCGACGGGAGCACACTCGGCGGTAGATTTCCTTCACAGGCTCTTTCGCCGGTGTCACGAGTCGGCGGATCGGCGCGGCGGCCTCGTTGGCCAGAGCGCACTAGACTAAGCCATGGCTGACGTCGACGTTACACAAGAGCTGCCGCTGCCTGTCGAACGACCGCGGCCAGTCACGTCCAGCCCTATCGCCTGGCTGCGCGCCAACCTGTTCAACAGCATTCCCAACACGATCCTGACCCTCGCTGCGCTTTATCTGCTAGTGGTGACGATCCCACCGGTCATTCGCTGGGCGTTCGTCGATGCGCTCTGGAGTGCCGATAGCGGTCGCGCCTGCCGCGGCGCCGGCGCCTGCTGGGCCTTCATCGGCGACAAGCTTCGCTTCATCCTGTTCGGCCAATTTCCTTACGAAGAGGATTGGCGGCCGCTCCTCGTCGTGGTGATCTTCATCGCTCTGATCCTGGCGAGCTGTGACCGCCGTCTGTGGGGCCGCCGTCTAGCGGCTCTCTGGCTCGCCGGGCTCATTGCAGTCGGGGTGTTGATGCGGGGCGGCACCCTCGGCATGAGCTATGTCGAGCCCGAACTGTGGAACGGGTTGCCATTGACCCTGATCCTGTCGGTGGTCGGGATGGTTTTCGCCTTCCCCCTGGCGATCCTATTGGCGCTCGGGCGGCGCTCGCGGCTTCCCGCCGTGCGGGCGATCTGCGTCGCTTATATCGAACTAGTCCGCGGCGTGCCGCTGATCACCGTCTTGTTCATGGCGTCGGTGATGTTGCCGCTGTTCCTTCCCACCGGGATGACGATCGATAAATTGCTGCGCGCACAATCGGCCTTCATTTTGTTCGCCGCCGCTTATCTCGCCGAAATCGTCCGCGGCGGGTTGCAAGCGATCCCTCGGGGCCAGTACGAGGCCGCCGACTCCCTTGGTCTCGGCTATTGGCGGCGGACTCGTCTGATCATTCTGCCGCAGGCACTGGCGCTGGTCATCCCGCCCCTGGTGAACAACTTCATCGGCGCCTTCAAGAATACATCGCTGGTCCTGATCATCGGGATGTTCGATCTGCTCGGCGCTACCAACGCGGCGCTGACGGATGCAAATTGGCGTGGTTATTCGGTGGAGGCTTATGTTTTTGTCGCTGCGATTTATTGGACTTTTTGCTTTTTCATGTCGCGCTACAGCCAGATGCTCGAGCGCGAGTTCAATAAAAGTCGGCAGCGTTAGGGGCGGCGAGGGCAGTATGACCGATAGTGCGGTGGAGACTCGGGCCGGCGAGCCCATCATCCAGCTACGCCAGGTCGACAAATGGTACGGCGATTTTCACGTCCTCAAGGGTATCAACCTAGAGGTCAAGAAGGGTGAGCGCGTCGTTGTCTGCGGGCCGTCGGGCTCCGGCAAATCGACGATGATCCGCTGCATCAACCGATTGGAGGAGCATCAGCAAGGGCAGATCATCGTGGCCGGGATCGAGCTGACCGCGGATGTCAAGAATGTCGAGGCGATCCGCCGCGAGGTCGGTATGGTGTTCCAGCAATTCAACTTGTTCCCGCATCTGACCGTGCTGCAAAACCTGACGTTGGCACCGATCTGGGTGCGCAAACTAGCCAAGAAAGAGGCCGAGGACACGGCCCGGCTTTACCTCGAAAGGGTGCGCATCCCGGAGCAGGCCGACAAATTTCCGGGTCAGCTTTCAGGCGGGCAGCAGCAGCGTGTCGCGATCGCGCGCTCGTTGTGCATGAAGCCCGAGATCATGCTGTTTGACGAGCCGACCTCGGCCCTCGATCCGGAAATGATCAAGGAGGTGCTCGACGTAATGATCGAGCTCGCTCAGGAAGGCATGACGATGGTGTGCGTCACCCATGAGATGGGCTTCGCCCGCACCGTCGCCGACACCATGGTCTTCATGGACCGC
>DASQCY010000135.1:0-9295 GCA_035634495.1 Allostellaceae bacterium | reverse complement strand
GGCCGTCTCGAGACCGTGCGGTCCGCGGGCGACGTAAACGCTCGGCCGCCTCGCCGGCGGTATCTTCGCCGTCTCTTTCTGAACATCGGCAACCAAGGCTTCGGCGTAGTGGGCGAGCGACTCCACGCGCTTGGGAACCCCGAGCAGGGCGCCGACAGTGCGCAATGTCGTGGGGGTTTCGACGAGCCGACCGCCGATCAGCGCGAAGGGAATATGGGTCTGCTCTTGCACGCGATCGGCGAGCGACACATAGGTCGCGCTGGTATCGCCGACATCGAGCACCAGATCGGGAGTCAGCCGCACGACGTTTTCGAGATTGACCGTATTGCCGCGTCCGGTAAGCCGCCCGAGTTCGGGGAGGTCGGCATACCGCGCGGCTAGAAAGGGCCGTGCTTCCGGACTAGGCGCCCGGGTCCATCCCAGCATTTTCTCAGGGGCCACCATATACAGAGTAACAGAGGCCGGCGGCCCAGCCGGAAAGACCCGGCGCACCTCGTCAGGGATATCGATCCGCCGCTCGGCGGAATCGGTAAAGGGCCTCGCCTCGACGAGTGGAGGCGCAAAGGCGCGGCCGGCGATCGCACCGGCGCTAAGACCGAAGAGGTCGCGCCGCCTCACTTGGCGACCATCACATCCGACGCCTTGATCACCGCGAACGCCTCATCGCCGATTTTGAGCGCGAGGTCGTCGACTGCCTCGCTGGTGATCGATGAGGTGACGATCACCCCGCCCCCGATGTCGATGCGGACATTCGCCGTTGTCTGACCCTTGGTTACCCCGACGATCTTGCCTTTGAGCTGATTGCGAGCACTGATTTTCATGAGATTCTCCGTTCAGGTTATGGGAATTGTGGCAGCTCCCGCCGCGCTTTGGCGGCGGGCAAAACACTTTGCCGCTGCGCCGGATCGACCTATCTTAGCGGATATAGCGACTCCAACACGAAAAGTGGACCCGTCGATGCACAACGCGAGTAGCTCGATCCTCGGCGACACGATTGCACTGATCGGCAATATCCTCGGCGCGGAGCTCGAGGCGATTACGATCGAGAGGGCTGTGGTCGGGCTGTTTTTCACTGGGGTCAAGCTGAGTAATGGGACCGCAGGCGCCAGTGCCACGCCGATCAAATCGATCCCGGAGGCGGTGTGCTGTCCGAGCTCGGCGATGGCGATGCCGTTTCCGGGGAAATTGCATGGACGCCAGGCTGCCGACCTGGCGCACGAAGCCCTCTCCGGTCATGGGATCCGACGCGCAGTCGGGATTGCGACCGTCAACGCCCTCGCCGATGTCTGTTGGCAGCGCCGGCCGCATCCGGAAGTCGAGTTGTGCTACGACATCGACGCGTTCGACGCGACCGATATCCGTCCCGGCGACAAGGTCGTGGTGGTCGGCGCCTTTGTTCCGTTCCTGAAGGAGCTGAAGCGCCGCGGCCAGGACTATCTGGTGCTCGAACAGGACCCGGCCACGTTAAAGGCGGACGAATTGCCGTTCTTCCGTCCGGCCGAGCAGGCGCCAGAAGTACTGCCGAATGCCGATGTCGCGCTGATTACCGGCGCCACCCTGGTCAACAATACGCTCGAGCACCTGTTGGCGATGACCCGGCCCGATGCCCGCGTCACGGTCGTTGGCCCGACAGTCGGGATGCTGCCCGACGCTTTCCTCGCCCGCGGCGCCGACGTTCTGGGCTGCGTCAGAATTACCGAGCCCGATGCGTTCCTCGAGCTATTGGCCGAGGGTGGATCGGGCTACCATTTCTTCGGCCGCTCGGCGCAGAAACTGGTTCTCGCGCGCCGGCCCGCGAGATTCGATTCCAGAGCCGCATAGCCTCGACCAGCGGTTTTGTTTGAGCCTTTCGGGAGGCGGATGTGCCACCACTGTCATTTCTTCGCCTCGCATTGATTTGTGCGGCGATGCTGCTTGGTGTGGGCCTTGTGTTGCGGGGGTTGCCTTCCGCAGCCGAGAGCGCACACCAGATCCCGCCGCCAATGCTCGACGAACCGGCGAATCCGCAGGTGACATCCGAGGTCGCAGTCCTCGCCGGCGGCTGCTTCTGGGGCGTCCAGGCCGTGTTTCAGCATGTCGAGGGCGTCACCAGTGCCGTCTCCGGTTATGCCGGCGGCGGCGCCGATACGGCGCATTACGAGATGGTGGGAACGAACAACACAGGGCACGCGGAATCGGTCCAGGTAACCTTCGATCCCCGCCGCATCAGCTATGGCCATATCCTGCAGATTTATTTCTCGGTCGCTCACGATCCGACCGAGCTCAACCGCCAGGGCCCGGATGTCGGGACTCAATACCGCTCGGTTATCTTCCCGACCAATCCGGAGCAGGCGCACATTGCCGAGGGCTATATCGCCCAGCTCAACCAAGCACGCGTGTTTAATGCTGCGATCGTCACAAGGATCGAGCCCGGCCGGACTTTCTACCCGGCCGAGGACTATCACCAGGACTTCCTGACGCGTAATCCAACCCATCCCTACATTGTCGCCAACGACCTGCCGAAGATCGAGAATTTAAAGCGGCTGTTCCCCGACTCGTACCGCGCGAACCCTGTGCTTCTTGCGGCGGCGCCACGGAGCTGACTGCCTCCGGCGCGGCTTGGGCGTTATTCGCTCGCTCCGCGTACCGGCTTCAAGTCGATCAGCGGCGTACCATCGAGGCAGTCGAGCCCGCGCACCTGGAGAGTGGTCCCGTCGATCGCCACCAGTTCGACGATCGAGGAAGCGATCGGGTTCGGCCGCACCGGCGAGCGCAGAGCAAAGGTGCCGGTGGTCCGCATGGTGCTGAACGGCGTCTGCAATACCAGATCGCGGCGCGCGCGTTGCATCCAATAAAGGACCTGAATGCGCCGGTGACCGGCGAGACCGGTCAACGCCATCCGCCAGCGCTCGTCGACGACGATCGAGCAGATCGGTCCGTCGAGGCTGCCTCGCTTCGGGCATTCCTGCCGGGTGCGCCACGGCGTGTGGATCGTACCGATGAAGTAGAGACCGGCATCGGTTTGCAGCGGCAGTGCGACGGCCACCTCGCCCTGACGAAGTTCACCTTCGGCTTCAGTCGATTTTTCGGTCATGCCGCAACGATGGCAGGAAAGGTCGCGTCCCGTCCAGAGGCGTGACCTGGGTGCTGTTGACAGGGTAGTCCTCGGCTTGTCAACCTTCAGGGAGCCTTTTGGAAGGATTGCGGATCATGCCGATCATCAATCGGATTGCCGAGTTTCATGCCGAGATGACGCAGTGGCGCCATCAAATCCACGCGCATCCTGAGACCGCTTTCGAAGAGCATAAGACGGCGGAGCTGGTGGCCGGGCTCCTCGAATCTTTCGGCGTTTCTGTCGATCGCGGTATCGCCCGGACCGGCGTCATCGGCACGCTCAAAGGCTCGCTACCCGGCGATCGTGCGATCGCGCTTCGCGCCGATATGGACGCTTTGCGCATCGAAGAACAAAACGATGTTCCGCACGCCTCACGCCATCGCGGACGCATGCACGCCTGTGGTCACGACGGCCATACCGCAATGCTCCTCGGCGCGGCGAAGCACCTCGCAGAGACCCGCAATTTCGCCGGCACAATCCATTTCATCTTTCAGCCCGCCGAGGAGAATGAGGGCGGCGCCCGGCTGATGGTCCAAGAAGGAGTGCTGGAGCGCTATCCGGTCGAAGCGGTCTATGGCATGCACAATTGGCCGGAGGTGCCGGTCGGTCAGTTTGCGGTCCGGCCAGGACCGATGATGGCCGCATTCGACATTTTCGAGATCCTGATCAGCGGCCGTGGTGCACACGCGGCGATGCCGCATCTGGCGATCGATCCGATTGTTGTCGCGGCGCAGTTGGTGAACGGGTTGCAGACCGTCGCGAGCCGCGATGTAAACCCGGCGGAAAGCGCCGTCGTCAGCATCACCCAGATCCACGGCGGCGATACCTGGAACGTTATTCCCGAGACCGTGGTGCTGCGGGGAACGACCCGCTCTTTCAATCCGGCGGTGCGCGATCAGATCGAGCTGGCGATCCGGCGCATCGCCGACGGAACCTGTCAGGCTTGCGGTGCGCAGATGGAGTTCCGTTATGAACGGCGCTACCCGCCTTTGATCAACGCTTCAGCGGAAACCGAGGTCGCGGCAACAACGGCGGCCTCCATCGTTGGCGAGAGCAATGTCAAGCGCGACTTGTTGCCGAGCATGGCGGCGGAGGATTTTGCGTGCTTTCTTGAGCAGAAGCCCGGGGCCTATATCTGGATTGGCAATGGCACCGCCGAAGCTGGCGGAATTCTCCACAATCCACATTACGATTTTAACGACGAGGTCTTGCCGCTGGGTGCGAGCTACTGGGTGCGGCTCGCCGAGGCGGCGCTGGCGAAGGCGCGTTCGGCGTAATTGACATAACTTAAACGTCGCGATGTGCGTCGCGGGTCGAAGAGCGAGCGTCCGCGCAGCGATCCGGATTTACTGAAGGTTCATTGTCTGACCATTTGGACCGTGAAGAAGCATATATTGTCTTTGATGCGCTGACCTATGTATCTCTTATCATGGAGGTTCCAGACATCGTCGCGGCATCGACTGGTCGACGGAAGGCCGATACTTCTCCCGCTGCGTTTACCTTGCCATGGTAAGTAAGTTCGAGGCCGTTCGACAATATTTCATGGAAAATCACTTGGCCGCCAGCAATGGTCATGTCGATTGATTTGATTGGGTAAGACTAGGGGCGTGCGCCCTCCGGTCGGTGTAGCGGTGCCGACATATTTTCCATCGAACACCGTCGTCGTCGCGGCTGAGGGCTCTTGCGCGGGTGTCGTCGCGGAAGGCACAGCCTGTGTACAGAGCATTGCCAGGACACCCAGAACGTGGCGAAACCTCATTGCTGTCCTCCGGTTGTTCGTAAGACGCCTGTTTTCTCCGGAAACGTGCCACAGATGCACAGGAAAACCAGTCTTTTCTTAGCTTCGTATTCGAAGGAATATGACGCAGTTCGCGGTGAAGGGGATGATGATGGTTTGCAGTCTGCGCTTTCTGACGTCGTGCGTTTTGCTGGTGTTTGTCCTGCTCGCATTGTCGAGCACAGTTTGGAATTCCCCTGCGTCGGCTCAGGGCCAAAAGCTGATCATTTTCGCCGCGGCCAGTCTCAAAGATGCGCTCGACGAGGTGAACGTCGCGTACCAGCACGAAAACAGCCAGGAGACCGCTACCTCCTATGCCGCGAGCTCGACTCTGGCAAAGCAGATCGAGGCCGCCGCACCAGCCGATGTTTTTATCTCGGCCGACCTCGACTGGATGGACTACCTCGCGAAGAGGAATTTGATCAAGCCGGAGACACGAGCCAATTTGCTCGGCAATCGCCTGGTTTTGATCGCCCCGGTCAACAGCCCTCTCAACCTCGCCATCGGGCCAAATTTCTCGCTCGCACAGGCGCTCGGCAATGGCCGGCTCGCCATTGCCGACCCAAATGGCGTGCCGGCGGGCAGATACGGCAAGGCAGCGCTCGAGTCGCTCGGCGTGTGGTCAACTATTGCCGACCGGCTGGCGCCGGCCGAAAACGTGCGGGCGGCGTTGGCGCTTGTCGCCCGCGGCGAGACGCCGCTCGGCATCGTTTATCAAACCGACGCGGCTTCCGATAAGGACGTCAAGATCGTCGGCATCTTCCCCCAGGACACCCACCCGCCGATCATCTACCCGATCGCTGTGGTCGTGAGTTCGACAAATCCGGCCGCCCTGGGCTATCTCGCCTATCTCAAATCCCGCGCCGCCCGACCGACCTTTGAGAAACATGGGTTCACGGTCTTTCAATAATAGAGCCGAAACCTGTCGAAATGACGGAGTTGCTACATCTGTCACCGGAAGAGGCGACCGCGGTCCGCCTCAGCCTGCGCGTCGCCTTCTGGGCGATGACGACGAGCCTGATACCGGGCATCCTCATAGCTCTGGTATTGGCGCGCGGACGGTTCTGGGGAAAATCGCTGCTCGACGGGCTGGTTCATCTGCCATTGGTCATGCCGCCGGTGGTAACCGGTTACGTTCTGTTGCTGCTCCTTGGCCGCCGCGGTCCGCTGGGCCAGTTCCTCGACGACCGTTTCGGCATTGTTTTTGCGTTTCGCTGGACCGGCGCGGCACTCGCTTGCGCGGTCATGGGCTTCCCACTGATGGTGCGCGCGATCCGCCTGTCGATCGAGGCGGTCGACCGCCGGCTGGAGGACGCCGCGGCCACGCTCGGCGCCGGCCCGATCTGGGTCTTTCTGGTGATCACATTGCCGCTCGCTCTTCCCGGCGTCATTGCCGGCATGATCCTCTCCTTCGCGCGCAGCATGGGCGAATTCGGCGCGACGATCACTTTTGTGTCGAACATCCCCGGTGAGACCCAAACCCTCCCCTCGTTGATCTACACCCTGACCCAAGTTCCCGGCGGCGATGCGGGCGCCCTCCGCCTGACCTTGATATCGATCGCGATCTCGATGCTGGCATTGCTGGCCGCTGAATTCCTTGCACGGCGGCTCGCCCGCATTCTTCCGGGAACGTGATTTTAGCGGGCGATCGTACGGCGGCGCGGCGCCACATGTGACCTCGCTGCCGTCGTCTCCTGAGCCCCTTTGCAGGCCGCCTCGAGCTCGCGCAAGAGCGCAGCCGTCGCGGAGTGCGCCTCGGCCTCGATCGCGCGATACTGGTTGATCAATCTCGTTCCGAAGGGCGTCAACGCGGCGCCGCCGCCATGGCTTCCACCCGCTTGCGCCGCGATGACCGGCTCACGGAAGCAGCTGTTCATGTCGTCGACCAAGAGCCATGCCCGGCGATACGACATGCCGAGCGCGAGGCCGGCTTTGGTGATCGATCCGGTGTCGCGAATTGCTTCCAATAGGCGAATTTTTCCCGGACCGATCGCCCGATCCTCATCAAAATCGACGCGCAGGGTTAGTCGCGCCGTCGGCACGTCAATGGCTCCAATCCCGTCTTGCTCTGGGACGCCTATTGACGCTCGAATGGTAGGGTTCGTCAATCAACCGTCTCGTCCTCTTTCGGATATCGTATAAGAAGCGCATGCGCTGCTGCTGAGACCGGGCGAGGCAGGGTTTTGCATCGATATCGATATCAGCGTATACAAGGCCGCCTATAGGACAGATTGTGATCCGCAATATCGACGCTGCCGTGATCGAGGCGTTACGCCGTCGCGCCGCCGCCTGCGGCACCTCGACGGAGGAGCAAGCCCGCCGCGCACTGGCAAAGGCGGTCGGCCTGGACCGTGAGCGCTCCGCCCGCCGGCTCGCCGAGATCCGCCGCATCATCGGCCGCCTCGAAGGGCCCTCGACGCTTGACGATCTTCGTCGCGACCGCAGCCGGGACAAGGCATGACGGTCATCGTCGACGCCAGCATTGCGCTTAAATAGGTGATCGAAGAGGACGGATCGGAAGAGGCCGGAGCGCTCCTCTTGGAAGAAACGTTGCTGGGGCGCTCCGCAATTGGGAGGCGCGCCGTTGCCCCTCATCCGGAATCCGCACGAAAGCGCGGATCCATTTGGATCAGCGGCTCGTGGATTTTTCGGCTGTTCGCTTGGCTACGGCCCGAATGACGATTTATGGTGTCAGAAAGGGTCGACGAACGGGACCCCGGTCTTGGCGATATGCCGAACATTGCGGGTCGCGAAGGTGAGGTGGTGCTGCAACGCGGTCGCCACGAGCTGGCTGTCTTCGACCGGGACGGTTGGGTGAAGCGCCATGAGCTGTCCCCACCGGTCGGCACTCTCCGCATCAAATGTAAGAACGCGCGAGCGGTAGCGCAGCACGAGGGTTGTGAACCATGCCTCGAGTCGGGCGGCATCCTGGGGGCTCGTCATCCGCTTTTTCTCGAGGCCCTTCCTGATCTCTCCGAGCGTGATGACGCTCAAGAACAAATCGGTTGACGGAATCGATCCCAGCCAGGCGATCACCTTGGCGTTCGGCCTTGCCTTTGCGAGCTCGGAGATGACATTCGTGTCGAGGAGAAAGCTCACAGCTCTGTACGCCGCGGCCGGCGTCGTGAGGGTTTGACCTCGAGGCCAACGCGCGGGATCGACATCAGGAAGTCCTTGAAGTCCTGGGTCGGCTCTGCGCCGACGAAATCGCGAAAGGCGACAATCACGACGGCACTCTGGCCGTGCCGCGTTACGATCTGGGGCCCGTCACGAAGCGCCCGCTCGACGACCTCGCTGAAGCGGGCCTTGGCGTCCTGCAGCTTCCAAGAGTCCATTTTGTTCGGATCCGTGACTTGCGGAGATTCTAGTCAGCGCTAGTCATAAGAGCAAGCGATATTCTCCAGGCCCCCCCGGTTCTATTGCGGTCTCGCGATTTGTCCCATCGGCGGTCGGATAGCGTATAAGAAGCGCAGGCGCCGCTGCGGAGCCCGGCCGAGGGCGTGAGGGAGGAAGATGGAACCGGTCGTTTTGATCGTCGATGACAACGAGGACAATCGCTTTACGCTGTCGATGCGGCTCGAAGCCTGCGGCTACGAGAACATCGTGACCGCCGAGAACGGCCGCGAGGCACTCGAAAAGATGCGCTCGGGTCCGGTCGACCTCGTGTTGCTCGACATCATGATGCCGGAGCTCGACGGCTATGGCGTGCTCGAGGAGCTGCGCACCGATACCGCCTTGCGCGATGTACCGGTCGTGATGATCTCGGCCCTTGAGGACATCAACAGCGTAGTCCGCTGCATCGAACTCGGCGCCACCGATTACCTGACCAAACCGTTCAATCCGGTGCTGCTGAAGGCGCGGGTGGACAACTGCATCGAGAAGGCGCGCTACAAGGCACAAGAGGCGGCGCATCTCGCGCGCATCGAAAGCGAAAAGCGGCGCGCGGACGAGCTCTTGACCACGGTATTGCCGCGCTCGATCGCCCGTGCGCTGAAGCTCAACAGCCGGCTCCCACCGCAACGCTACGAGGACGTGGCGGTGCTGTTCTGCGACGTCGTCGGGTTCACGGCCTATTCCGAAAAACATCCTCCGGAGACCGTCTTTGCCGAACTGGAGGCGCTGGTCGACCGCTTCGAAGAGATCGCGCAAGGGCACGGTCTCGAAAAGATCAAGACCGTGGGCGACGCCTTTATGGCGACGGCAAACCTGCTGTCGCCGCTCGAAGAGCCGGTGCGTGCCGCGGTCGCCTGCGCGCTCGACATGGTGGCGGCAACGCAGACGGCTCGCGCCGATTGGGCGGTGCGCATCGGCATCGACTTCGGGCCGGTCTCGGCCGGCATCATGGGCAAGCGGCAATTCCAGTTCGATTGTATGGGGCGACACGGTCAACACCGCGGCGCGCGTCGAGGAAAATGGTCGGCCGG
>DASQCY010000134.1:0-6740 GCA_035634495.1 Allostellaceae bacterium | reverse complement strand
GGTTGGCCGCAATGGCGGTTTCGCCCGGTTTGAGGCCGGGAGAAAGTCGATGAACCGGCGCAACTCGACCAATGCCTCGACATCGTTGGCGAAGGCGAGATCGGCTACACCCGACCGCGTCGTATGGGTGAAGGCACCACCCAATTCTTCCTGCGTCACCGCCTCGTGGGTCACCGTCTTGACGACCTCGGGGCCGGTCACGAACAGGTAGGAGGTGTCGCTGACCATGAAGATGAAATCGGTCATTGCCGGCGAATAGACCGCCCCCCCGGCGCACGGCCCCATGATCAGCGAGACCTGCGGCACCACGCCCGAGGCCAGCACATTGCGCTCGAAGACTTCGGCATAACCGGCGAGCGAGGCGACCCCGTCCTGGATGCGCGCCCCGCCCGAATCGTTGAGCCCGATCACCGGAGCGCCGACATTGATCGCCTGGTCCATGATCTTGCAGATCTTCTCGGCATGCGCTTCGCTGAGCGAGCCGCCAAAGACCGTGAAATCCTGGCTAAAGACAAAGACCAACCGGCCGTTCACCGTGCCGTAGCCGGTGACGACGCCATCGCCCGGGATCTTGTGCGCGTCGATGCCGAAATCATGAGTGCGGTGCTCGACGAACATGTCCCATTCTTCGAAGGAATCGGGGTCGAGCAAGATTTCGAGCCGCTCGCGCGCGGTGAGCTTGCCTCGGCTATGCTGGGCTTCGATGCGGCGTGCTCCGCCACCCGCCCTGGCCGCCGCTCGCTTTTCCTCCAGGCGGTCGAGAATATTGTTCATGGCACCTCTCGACGAACGAGGGGCGAGATAGCATCGACCGGTGGGTCAAGGCCAGTGTCGGCGCTCCGGGCTTGTTTACGACCGGCGACGCAGGGAAAATTGCCCGATCATTTTTGAGCGAGGTGGACCGATGGCCGAGAGCGAGCTTTATCGGAAAGGGGCGGCCATTCGGCGTCGGCTGATGGGCGACGCGGCGGTCGAGCAGCTCGGTCGGACGACCTACAGCGACCCGGTCATGAAGAAGTTCATCGACGTGGCGACCGAAACGGTGTTCGGCCTCGATTTGAAAACCCGAGCCCTCGTTTGCGTCGTCTCCGACGTCGCCACCGGGCGCGAGCCTGAGCTGGGCTTGCATCTGCGCATGGCGCTGCGCCAGGGATGGACCGAAGAGGAATTGACCGAGGTGCTGCTCCACCTCTCGGGTTATGTCGGCGTGCCGATCATCCGCGAGTCGATGATGGTAGCGAGCAAAGTGTTTGCCGAGTTTCGCGCCGAGCAGGCAGCCGATAAACCGGTGAGGGCCTGAGCGACCGGCGTTTCACCCTGAGATGTCCCGGACCGCGGTCTCCTTTGTCCTGACCGTCTACAACAAGCGCCGGTATCTCGCCGAAGTGCTCGCCTCGGTCGCCGCCCAGGAAGGCGGTTTCGAGCGCGAAGTCATCGTCGTCGACGACGGCTCGACCGATGGGTCGCGCGAGCTGCTCGAAAGCCTGGGGCCGCAGCTTCCGGGTTTCCGGTTGATTGTGCAGCCCAACCAAGGCCCGAGCGTCGCGACCAATCGCGGGCTCGCTGCGGCCTCGATGCCGCTGGTCAAGCTGCTCGACGGCGATGATCTGCTCGCTTCCGATGCCACGCAGCATCTGATCGACTGCATGGACTGCCTCGGCGTCGAAGTGATGATCGGCGCCGGGCAGCCTTATCGCCCGGGAGAGCCGCCATACTGGCCGCGGCCCGCCCGATCGGTGCCGCGGCTCCTGGCCGATCCGCTTGGCGCGCTGCTGCGCTCCATCTGGTTTACGCCGAGCAATCTCTTGGTCCGCCGCGAGGCATTACGGCAAAGCGGCGGCTGCGACGAGCGGGTCTTTGTCCAGGATTACACACTCGCCCTGCGTCTCGCCCGGCGCTGCCGCTTCGGTGTCAGCGACACTCCGATCGTCGCCGCCCCCGATCCCGCGGAAATCGCCGCGGACCGCGTGTCGGCGAACAAGGCGCAAATTCTTCACGACCTGAACCTCGCTCTCCTCCTCTTTATCAAGGAAAACCCGGGCTTGCGGGCACATTACCGGCGCATCGCCTGGCGACGGGTTGCCGGACGCAGTTGGAAATGGGCGCGGCGCGAAGCCGGCCGGCCGCTGTGGTCGCGCGAGCTTGCCCTCTGCCTCCGCGCCCAATTTCCCTGGAGAGCGCAGGAGAGGTGCTGTCAGCTCCTAGATATCTTCGCTGCCGGAGGCCGAATACGCCGATCGGTGATTACCGAACCCACACCTGCAATAGCGATATAAACCGAACCGCTGCCGTGATCTCCGCAGCAGTGCGATAAAGGCCTCGGGTTTCAGGCGAGCGTCTTGCTCAAGAAAATCCGGGTGACCTTGCGGGCCACGGGTCGAGCGACAGGGGCGTTGCCGCTCCTGTCTTTTCTGCTCGACCAGCTATGGCGGCGCCGCACCGCCGACGGCCTGCTGACCTTTGCCGCGTACGATGACCTCGGCGGGCTCGAAGGGGCGATCGGGCGCCGCGCCGAGGAGGCGTTCCGGGATCAGCCGGACGCGGTGCGGAGCGAATTGGTGGCGTTGTTGCGGGCATTGGTGACCGTGAGAGCAGGCACCTTGACGTCGCGTTCGGCGCCGCTCGCGCGCTTTCCCGACGGCTCACCGCTGCGCCTCCTGGTCGACACGTTCCTTCTTCCGCCGGACAATCACTACGACGTTGTCGGCTTCCGGCTTTGCCAGGACTGTTACCCCTTGAATGGCTGCCGATGTCCGAAAGCGCCAGCCGTCAGATCAGCCCTGCACTGGAAAGCGCCATCAAAACGGGCAAAAACGGGCGTGGAGTCTCGCCGCCGGACGGCCAGAGGCCGGACCTGGTGGCCGTCTCCCGGCCGATCCTACCGTTCCATCGCTACTGAGTTAGAATGCTACGCGCGCGACCAGGAGGTGAGGACCACGTCATGCCGTTACGCGATGACCTGCATCGCCGCCGAGATCGGCTGATGGCCATCGCCGCGCGGCATGGCGCCTCCAATCTCCGGCTCTTCGGTTCGGTGTCGCGTGGTGAGGAGGGAACCAACTGCGACATCGATCTTCTAGTCGACATGGCGGAAGATCGCGGGTTCAGCGACTACTTGGGCTTGGTCGAAGAGCTGGAGGGCGCCTTAGAGCGACGGGTCGACGTTGTCATCGCCCGAAGTCTCAGTCCTCACTTCCGCCCGTACATCCTCGTCGAGGCGGAGCCTTTGTGAAAAGCGACCTGCCCTATCTGGGACACATCGCGGACAGCATCGCGGCCATCGAAAACTACGTGGCAGGCGGACGCGATGCCTTGATGAAGCAGCGGCTCGTCCAGGATGCGGTAATCCGAAATTTCGAGGTCATCGGCGAGGCCGCAACCCGCTTGTCTCCGCCGGTGCGCGATCGCTCGCGGGATGTCTGGAGCAAGGTCATTGCATTCCGGAACCGGCTCATTCACGGCTATTGGAGCGTGGACCTCCTCTCGTTTTGGGACGTCGTCGAGAACGACCTGCCTCGTTTGAAGACCGAGGTGGCCAGCCTATTGGCGAGTTCTCTGGCCTCGGCGGGCGGCCTATTCCGTAGGTTCGCGCCCGCCTCGTTTAGCCGCGCAGCAACTCAAGGAACCGTGCTGCTGCCGCGATCTCCGCCGCGAGTAGCGCGCGACGCTCAGCCTGTTCGGCATCCTCGCCCCAGGCCTCGATCTGAAAGCTTTCGTCGAGCTGCGAGGCGGCGAAGGCCTCACCCGCATCGAGACGTCCCTCGAGCAACGCCAGGGCGATGACCAAGGAGCCACAGGCGGCGGTCGCGGCATGCAGCGCGGTCAGCGAGAAATCGTCATGCCCGGCGACGACCGCGGTAAAAGCCGCGAGGCTCACGGTCGGCTGGCTCGCCGGGATGACCCCGGTGGTGACCGTGAGCGGCGCGTCATAGCGTTCGACCGCCCAGTCGATCAGCGGTTGCCAGACCGCCTGCTGGCGGGCGGCGAGTGCGGGCGGATGGGTTGCCCGATAGCAAACGAGGTCGGTGCCGGCATAGTGTGCTACCTGCCGCACGATCGCTTCGCGCTGCGTCGAGTCTCGGTCGATCGTGGTACCGGCGAGGCGCGTCAGAGGCATTTTCTCCCGGCGAATTTCGCCCTGCTGAGCGTCCCACTCCGCCGCGATTGCCTGAGCGAGTGCCAAATTCGGCATGACCAGGTCGTGCTTCGCCGCGGTCTTGACGAGCCGGCCGTCGAGGGTGATCCCATATCCGTCGGCAGCCGGAATTGCCGCAGTCTTCTTGTAGAAGCGCTTCATGTCGAAAGATCGGCGAACGGGTCTTCGACATCGTCCGGGAAACCGAAGAATTCCCAGCTCTGCCGCATATGGCGCGGGAGCGGTGCCGTGACCCGCAAAGTGCCACCGAGCGGATGCGGGATCGAGATGGAGCGCGCGTGCAAATGCACCCGCTTCATGCCCGGGACCCCGGCGAGATGCGCGGCGGTGTTGCCGTATTTCGCGTCACCGAGGATCGGTGTGCCGAGTGCAGCGCAATGGGCGCGCAGCTGGTGTGTCCGGCCGGTGACCGGCAATAAGGCGAGCCAGCTCGCCTCCGAGCCGATGCTCTCGACTGTATGGTAATAGGTGACGGCGCGCTTGCCTTCCTTGGCATCGGCGCGGACCCGCTCGCCCTGCCGGCCGGGCAGTTTGGCCAGCGCCAAATCGACGCGTCCCTGCCGCAGCTTCGGCACGCCGATGACGATGGCCCAATAGATCTTGCGCGTCGTCTTTTCACGGAATGCCCGGGTCAAGAACGCCGCCGCCGCAGCGGTGCGGGCGATGACGAGAACGCCGCTGGTATCCTTGTCGAGCCGATGGACGAGGCGCGGCCGGACGTCGGAGCCAAAGCGCAGCGCGTCCAGCAGCCCGTCGAGGTGCCGTTCGGTCCCGCTGCCGCCCTGGACGGCGAGACCGGGCGGCTTGTTCAGCACGATCACCGCATTGTCGCGGTGCAGCACCGCGTCCCGCAGCATGGCTTCGTCGCCGGGCGAGGTTTGTCGCGACCCTTGCGGAACGGGCGCGGTCATTTCTTCCAGCGCCGGGATACGGACGACCTGACCCGGCGCCAAGCGGTCACCGGAGCGGGCGCGCTTACCGTCGACCCGGATCCGACCCGTGCGCAGCAGCTTTTCGAGATGGCCATGGCCGAGCGCGGGGTAGTGCCGCTTGAACCAGCGGTCGAGACGAAGAGACCCGTCCTCGCCGGCGACAGTCACGGCGTCGGTCGTGCCCACCGTCACCGAGTGTCCGACCCGTCAAGGATTGTCGTCATCCCGCGGAAGCGGGGGCCCAGAGCCTGCTCCTGGCCTGAACAGGGGCCGTCCATATATGGATTCCCGCTTTCGCCTCGCTTTCGCCGGAATGACGGGCAAGACCGATAATCCGCCGACTTGGTGCGATTCATATCGAAGCTTGGCCTCTTCGCCCTTCAGGGGCTTTGCCGTGTAATCGATCTCCGATCGATAATCGCGTTTTCCTGACCTGGAAATCCGGCAAAATCGCGCGTCCCGGCTCACGATATATCGCGTCCGCGCGGCAGGATAGAGCGGGCGTCACCGTAACGGAGCAGAACCTCGGAATATGACAGCGATACACGGCGACCGGATACCGCATGGCTTCTGGATCCTGCCGGTTCTGGGTCTCGTGGCTTGGGCCGGGGTCGGCAAGGGCGGAGGATTATTCGCAGGTCTCCTGCTGGCCGCGCTACTAATCGGCAGTGTGCTGGCCGCGGTGCATCATGCCGAACTGGTCGCGCTGCGACTGGGGGAGCCGTATGGGACGCTGGTACTCACCCTCGCGGTAACGGTCATCGAACTGGCGCTGATCGTCTCGCTGATGCTCAACGGGGAACCAAGCCCATTTCTGGTGCGCGACACGGTCCAGGCGGTGGTGTTTCTGGTTTTGCACGGCGTTGCCGGCGCGTGCATCGTGGTCGGAGCATTGCGGCATCGGGAGCAGGAATTCAGTACCTCCGGGGCAAGTGCGTTCCTGGCAGTGCTGATGCCGATGGTAGCACTGGTGCTGATACTGCCGAATCACACGCTCACCACGCCCGGGCCCTATTATTCCAATCGCCAGCTGGCCTTCGTCGCGGTTGCTTGCTCCGCACTCTATCTCGTTTTTTTGTTCGTGCAGACGGTGCGGCATCGTGAATACTTCCTCTCCGCGGTTGTCGACGGATCCGCGGCGCACATATCGCCCCCGCCAGCCCGCATCGCAGGGCTGGCGGCACTGTTGCTGGTCCTGTCTCTGACAGCCGTGGTGCTGTTGGCGAAATCGCTGGCGCCGTTTATCGAAACCGGTATCGCTGCTGTCGGTGCGCCGCCCAGGCTCGCTGGCGTGATCGTCGCCGCGATCGTACTGTTGCCGGAAACCGGGGCGGCGATCGGGGCCGCGTGGGGCAACCGGCTGCAGACCAGCATCAACCTGGCATTGGGCAGTGCGGTAGCGTGCATCGGCCTGACCATTCCGGCCGTTGTCGCGATTGCGCTTTGGTTCAACCTACCGCTCGCGCTCGGGGTCGACAGCGGCGGCACCGTACTCTTGGTGCTGTCGTTCCTGATGGCGATGCTGACCTATGGCCAGGGGCGAACGAACCTCTTGGCAGGCTTTGTCCACCTGGTGCTGCTCGCCTGCTACGTCTTCCTCATTTTCGAACCATGAACGCACGGGGAGCCCACCGCCGCACTCGCGCACCCGG
>DASQCY010000133.1:0-4661 GCA_035634495.1 Allostellaceae bacterium | reverse complement strand
TCTAGCGCTTCGGACCTGACCAGGTGTAGCCGGTCCCGTATGGCGTGGCCGAAAATGGATTGGGGCGGCACCAGCCGCCTTCCGCCCCTATCGTCGCCCAGCATTGATCGAACGACGTATAGCCGCAGTTCTCGCTGCCGTGCCTAGGGTGGACCGCGCACCAGCTTCTGCTGGCCCCCGCCGCCTGGCTCCCTTGCGCGCTCGACCGGCGCTGGGCGTCAGCGTCGGTGAGCAGCAAAGCCATTATTGCGATGCTGAGCAAAACAAGACCTATCGCGCCCATGGCTCTTCTCCAGTCCGTCTTTTTCGTCGGATGCTGTGCGATTGTAGCCGATATCTGGGCTGCGGCGGGGAGGGAGTGATCGGTCACGACTCGACCGGTGAGGGTTTCTATGGCGCGATATCCGGCGTCGCCCCTTCGTTCGCCATAGACTTGATCCCGATCTGCGTGGGCAGTCGCGCAGATTGGCTGACCCGAACGCGAACGCGTCTCTGAGATCCGGTAGTTGCGGCGACACGGACATGGTTGCAAACGCACTTTAGACAGGAAATATCGCAGAATTGGGTGATAGTCACACGGGTCACCAGCTATGGGCATAAAACGCGAATACCGCTCGCGCATTGTCGTCGAAGGTCTCGACCGCGCGCCGCATCGCGCCTTCCTGCGAGCCTGCGGCCTTGACGACGATTATCTCGACAAGCCGAGGATCGGGATTGTCAGCACGCAAGGCGAGAACACGCCCTGCTCGATGTCGCTCGCGCCGCAGGCGGACGCTGCGCGGATTGGCGTAGCGGCCGGCGGCGGGATGCCGGTGCCGTTCACGACCATCTCGGTGTCCGACGGCATATCGATGAACCACAAAGGCATGCGGCTAAGCCTCGTGTCGCGCGAGATCATCGCCGACTCGATCGAGACGGTGATGCGCGCTCACGCCTACGATGCACTAGTCGGCTTCGCCGGCTGCGACAAGACGTTGCCCGGCATCATGATGGCGATGGTGCGGCTCAATGCCCCGAGCGTGTTCGTCTACGGCGGGGCCATGCTTCCTGGCCGTTGGCGCGGCCGCGACGTCACCGTTCTGACGGCCTATGAGGGTATCGGCGCGGCTCTGGCGGGTGCCATGACCGAAACCGACCTTGCCAGCCTGGAGCGGGCGTGTGCGCCAACGGTTGGTTCCTGTCCGGGTCAGTTCACCGCCAACACCATGGCAATGGTGTCCGAGGCGCTAGGGCTTGCACCACCGGGGTCGGCGATGCTGCCCGCGGTCTATTCCGAGCGCCTGGCGCTGGCGCGGCACGCTGGGAAACGCGTCACCGAGATCCTGACTGATGGCGGCCCGCTACCGCGCGACCTCGTCACTCGTAAGTCATTGGAAAACGCCGCCGCTGTCGTGGCGGCAACCGGCGGCTCGACCAACGCCGGCCTGCACCTGCCCGCTATCGCCCATGAAGCCGGGTTGCGCTTCACGCTGGACGACATCGCTGAGGTGTTCGCCCGCACTCCGCTCCTAGCCGACCTGCAACCTGGCGGGAGCTATCTCGCCGTCGACGTCCACAGCGCCGGCGGCACCGATGCGGTGCTCAAGGCGCTGCTCGATGGAGGTCATCTGCATGGCGATACCCTCACGCTTTCGGGCACCACTATAGCCGAGCACCTCGCCTACCACGGCGGCCCTGACGGCGAGGTGGTGCTACCGGCCACGCGGGCTCTTAGTCCTACCGGCGGCGTCATCCTGCTGCGCGGTAACCTGGCGCCGGAGGGTGCGCTGATCAAGATTGCCGGTCTCAAGACGCTCCGGTTCGAGGGCTGTGCCCGGGTGTTCGAAGGAGAGGAGGCGTGCTCGGCAGCGGTGCGCGAGCGGCAATACCAGGAGGGCGATGTCTTAATCATTCGCAACGAGGGACCTAAGGGCGGGCCGGGCATGCGCGAGATGTTGGGGGTGACCGCGCTCGTCTACGGCCAGGGCATGGGCGAAAAGGTCGCCCTCGTCACCGATGGGCGTTTCTCCGGTGCAACCCGGGGCATGATGATCGGCCATGTCGGCCCCGAGGCTGCCGCTGGTGGCCCGATCGCGCTGGTGCGCGACGGTGATGTGGTTCGCATCGACTGCATCGCGAGCTCTATCGATATCTTGATTCCCGCCGCGGAAATGGCGGCCCGCAGCGCGGCCTATGTGCCGCAGCAGCCAGAGCACCTTGCCGGCGTGCTCGAGAAATACGCCAAGCTGGTCGGCTCTGCTCGCGAGGGCGCCGTAACCCATGCTGGCGCGGCCACTTGGCCGCGGGAGTGACTGGCGCCGAGCTCTGGCCAACGGACCTGCAAATAGGCCTTGACGATCACCGCTCGCAAATGCCCCGATTGGGGGACATCGTAGATTTGGGAGGATATCGACAATGCTTCGTGTTGCCGACACAGCGTTCGTGGGTGCTGCTGTCCTTTCTGGCGCAGCGCTCGCGGTCATGTCGTGGCCCGCTGCCGCGCAGACCACCCTCACCATGTCGAGCTGGGTATCGCCGAGCCATCTGCTGACCAAAGACGTGCTTGCGGTCTGGGGACAGCAGGTGGAGAAGGCCACCAACGGCCGGGTCAAGCTGCATATGCTGCCCAAGCATCCCTCCGCCCCGCCCGGCACCTTCGACGCTGTCAGGGATGATCTCGTCGATGTCTCGTATGTCACGGCGAGCTATACGCCCGCCCGACACGTCCTACCGCTCATCGCCGAGTTGCCGGGGGGCGGCGCTACCTCCGTGATCAACTCGGTGGCCTATTCGCGCATCCATTGGAAGTATCTGCAGCAGGCCGGCGAGTACAAGGGCGTCAAGCTGCTCGCAGTGTTCACGCATGGACCGGGCCAGATGTTCAATACCAAGCGCCCGATCACCAAGGTCGAGGACTTGGCCGGAATGAAGATCCGCACCGGCGGGGGCATCGCCGAAGAGATGGCACGCGCGCTCGGCGCTTCGGCGTTCGTCAAGCCGGCGCCCGAATCCTACGAGCTGCTCAGCTCCGGCGTCGCCGACGGCACGTTCTTCCCGCTCGAGTCGATCATCTCCTTCAAGCTCGGGTCGGTGATCAAGTACGCCACGCTGTTTCCCGGCGGCTTCTACAGCTCCTCGTTCGGCTTCTTCATGAACGAGGACAGGTGGAACAAGCTGTCGAAGCAGGACCAGGACGCCATCATGTCGGTCTCGGGCGAGCCGTTGGCGCTGCTCGCGGGCAAGGCATGGGACGCCACCGATGCGGCCGCGCTGGAGGAGATGAAACGGGTCGGCACACAGATCAGCGAGGCATCGCCCGAGTTAGTTAAGGGCGTGCAGGAGCGCGCCCAGGCGATCAACGACAAGTGGGTCAAGGACGCCACCGCCAAGGGCATCGACGGCGCCAAGGTGCTGGCAGAATTCCACGAGGAGGTGAAGCGGGTAGCGGCTGGGAAGTAACGACCCGATTCGATGAGGTCATCACAACCCTCCGAGGCGGTTGTCTGGCTCGATCGTGTGCTGGGGACCGCCGCGGCCATTCTGCTGTTCTGCCTGATGGCGTTGACAACGGCCGACGTCGTCGGCCGGTACATCTTAAATTGGCCGATACGCGGCGCCTTCGAGATCACCGAGCTATTGCTGCTGACGCTGATCTTCGCCGGGCTGCCGCTCGCGTCGCGGGCCGACGAGCACGTCACGCTCGACTTCATCGACATGGCGCTCGGTAACAGCGGCCGCTTGCTCTTGCGCCGTTTCGTCGATCTCGTCTGCGGCCTTTTGTTTTTAGGACTGGCATACCGGGTGTGGATCAAGGCCGACAAGATCGCCGGCTACGGCGACACTACGGAAGTGTTGCGCGTGCCGGTCGGTCCGTTCGTCTATTTCATGGCGATCATGGTCGCGATCACCGGCATCGTGCACCTGACCAAGGTGATTTTCCCGACGCCGCCTCGCGGCGCGGTTACATTTGACCCCGACAAGCCGACCACCACATGACGGAAGCTCTGGTCGGTCTCGCCCTTATGATGGTGCTTGCGCTGCTGCGCATCCCGATCGCCGTCGCCATGGGCGTGGTCGGCTTCCTCGGCGTCGCCTATCTGCGCGACTGGAACTTCGCACCCGCGTTCGCGATGGTGGAGACCAAGATCTACGAGACCGGACGCAACTATACGCTCTCGGTGGTGCCGCTTTTCATACTGATGGGCAACTTCGTCACGCGAGCCGGCATGTCGCAGGAGCTGTTCCGCGCGGCCTACACCTGCATCGGCCATCTGCGCGGCGGGCTTGCCATGGCGACGGTGTGTGCCTGCGCCGGCTTTGGCGCCATCTGCGGCTCTTCGATCGCCACTGCCGCCACCATGGCCAAGGTCGCCTATCCGGCAATGAGTGGGCTCGGCTACTCGGACCGCCTGTCGACCGGCGCGATCGCCGGCGGAGGCACGCTCGGCATTCTCATTCCGCCCTCGACCATCATGGTGATCTACGGCGTGCTGACCGAGACCAACATCGGCAAGCTGTTCGCCGCCGGCATCCTGCCGGGCATTCTCGCGACGTTTTTGCTATGCCTCGCGGTGCAATGGATCGTGTGGACCGATCCGGCCTCGGGGCCGCGCGGGGAGCGATCGACCTGGCGGGAACGGCTGCAGGCGCTCAAGAGCGTATGGGCGGTGGCGCTGCTCTTT
>DASQCY010000132.1:0-4359 GCA_035634495.1 Allostellaceae bacterium | reverse complement strand
ATGCTGCTCGAGGTACGCAACATCAATACCTATCGAGGCCCCGCCCACATCCTACGCGACGTGTCGATCGACGTCGATAGCGACGAGGTTGTGGCTCTCGTGGGGCGCAACGGGGCCGGGCGCACGACGATCATCGAGAGCATCACGGGCCTACTCCCGGTTCGTTCCGGCCAGATCCGCTTCCGCCAGCAAGAGATTACGTCCTTGCCGCCGCATCGGCGCGCGAAACGCGGCATCGGCTATGCGCCGGAGAACTCAGGCATCTTCCCTGAGCTCACGGTCGCCGAGAACCTGATGATCAGCCGTTGGCTCTCGGCCAAGACCGGGCGCGGGAATACGGACGGCGACGACACAGAAGAAGGAGCCTTCAGAGTATTTCCTGAGGTTCGGGCGCTCCTCAGCCGGCAAGGGCTGAACTTGAGCGGCGGCCAGAAGAAAATGGTGGCGATCGCCAGGGCGATGGCGCTCGGCCCCTATCTCTTAATCCTCGACGAGGCTTTCGAGGGCTTGGCCCCTGCCGTCGTGAAGCGGTTCCGCGAAGCGGTGTTGACGATCAAGGCGATGGGTATCTCGCTATTGATTGCCGAATCCAACCTTGTCAGCGCCGCTGCGATCGCCGACCGGCTGTACATCGTCGATCGCGGCGAAATCCTCTTCAGCGGCACTCCGCAACAGGCGCTTGCCGACGAGGCGGTCATGCGCTCGCTGCGAGGGTGATCGGCGCGCCCGAGGATTTGATGTCACCCATCAAGGTCAAACCGCTGAGGATGCTTTTGGTCTGCGCGGCGTTGCTCGCAACGCTGAGCGTCGCGCAGGGGGGTCACGAGCTGCCGGTTTACCCGTCCTATTACCCGCACGAGATCGCGATCGAGACGATGCCGCCTCAGCGCGCGGCGGATCTGCTCGGTGACGCCAAGCTTCACGCCTATGTGAGTCGCAGACCGCTCTTTCCGGACGCCGTGCCTTCTTCAGTGCGCGCCGTCGAGTCGCTCGGCAGCTTCGTGATCGTCCGCCTCAACCCTGAACATATAGTCGAGGACGAGCGGTCCGCATGCTCAGCCGTCGACGCGATCCTTCGGGAGATGGCAGGCAAAGGCGGATTCGTGTTCCATCCCTATCCGGTTACCCCCCTGCACGGGGATTATCTCTACCACGTCGATCAAGCGGAAGCCGAAAAGACGCGGCTGCTCGGAACGCCGGCCGCCTCACCTTCGCACAAGCTGCAGGTCAGGGCGGACGGTATGACGGCCAGCCTCGTTCGCCCGGAATGGCGCGCGAAGGGATTGGATTGGGATGCCGCGGTCGAGGAGGTCGATGCGGCGGGGTTGGTATCCGCCTCGACGACGCCAGTCAATGGGTGGCTTGGTCCGCCCTGGATCAAGAGCGGGTGGTTTCACGCCGAGCACATTCTGGCCGATGCGCTCGGCGCTTCTGAAGCCGGGCATCGCGCGGAGGCGCTGGCGCAGCGCGTGGAGACCGGGGATTACCGCGATACGGTTGAGCGCCTTAATCTCGAGCGCGAGCTGGTCGCGACACTGGCGGGTGGGTGCCGCAAGCGCGTCGCCGGCTACACCCTCCAGCGCCAATACTTCAGCGCCGAATTCACCGACGGCATCGAGAACATCGGTTTCGATTCGATCCAGGGTTTCAATTCGCCGACGTTCATTCGCACCGTGAAGCTCAAGGACTTTCCGTGGAACGGCTGGCTGACGCTGGGGATCGATATGCAGCCCGACGCGGCCTGGAACCCGATCGCCGGCTTTACAGACGAGTTCGGCCGCTTGGTGTGGGCCGCGATCAGCGATCCGGCTCTGTTGCCCGCACCCTACGATTCCACCTGGGTGCTCAATCGCATCGCTGATGTTCAAGCGAATTCCAGTCGATAAAACGCGAGGCAAATGCGGGGTTGCCTTTCGATCCGGCAAAATGGCGCTGGCGCTAGCGCTCGTCATTGCCGGCAGCGCCGGTATCGCCGCGGCGGAACTGACCTTTGACATCAAGATCGAGGGCGGCCGCGTCCCCGAGGCAATGCGGCCCATCCGCGTCACAGAAGGCGATGTCGTAAAATTACGATGGACGAGCGACCGACCGCTCGTTCTGCATCTTCACGGTTATGACATCGAAAAGCGCGTGGCACCAGGCGCCGTCAGCGAACTCGTTTTTACGGCCTACGCTACGGGACGGTTTCCAATCCACCTCCACGAACAAGGAACAGGTGCCGGCGGGCATGCGCACGAGGATCTACCATTGGCCATCGTTGAGGTCTATCCGCGCTAGTGTCAGAGCCAAACGATGACTCCCCCTATTGACGCTCGCGGCGAGATGGCTTCGTCGCTGCGCTCTTCGCAATGACGGCTATTTGGGATGTCCTTGCGAGTTGGATACCGGCCGCTCGGCCGACCCGCCGTGGATGAAGCTGTTGATCCGATACACGCTGTCATTGCGAGCGAGGCGAAGCAATCTCGGTGATCACAGGCCCGATGCCAACTGGTTGATTCGTATCAGTAACCGCCGGCTGCTTGCATTCGGCTCCGCTCTTGGCGGGCTTTGCGTGCCCGCGGTCACGGCCGGCGCGCACGGTTTCGGTCAGCGCTATGATCTGCCGTTGCCACTTTCTCTCTATCTGTTCGGCACGGCCGCCGCCGTCATCCTATCTTTCGTCGTCGTCGGGCTCTTTGCTCGTCATACTCCCGGTGCCCTCGGCTATCCGCGGATCGATCTCCCGGCGCATTGGCTCGGCCATCCGGTTCTTCTATCCGTGCTCAAGCTCATCGCGGCCGGCGTATTCATCTTGACGGTGACCGCTGGATTTTGCGGAAGCCAGGATCCCTATCGCAATATCGCACCGACACTGGTGTGGATCATCTGGTGGGTCGGGCTCGCGATTTTTTCAGCGTTCGTCGGCAACATCTGGGCGGTCATCAGCCCGTGGCAGAGCCTGTTTGACTGCGCCGACCGTGCTTATCGAGCCCTGAGCGGCCGCGCCGGCCTGTCCTTACGCCTGTCCTATCCCGAGGCTCTCGGCGTGTGGCCGACCGTCGGACTGCTGCTTGTGGTTAGCTGGACTGAGCTCGTGTTTCCGAGCCCTGCGAAACCGGCGAATATCGCATGGCTGGCGCTCGGCTATTCACTGCTGACCTGGGCCGGCATGGCCTTTTTCGGGAGCGAGGCCTGGACCGAGCGCGGCGAGGTTTTTGCAGTTTTCTTCAGCCTTTTTGCCCGGCTCGCGCCGACCGAAGCCTCGAGCGACAGGCGGTCGGGCATGGGCGGATTGGCTTTGCGGCCATTCGCGGCGGGGTTGCTGGCAAACACCCCCGCATCCGCCTCAATGGCCGCCTTCGTCCTGCTCGTGCTGTCGAGCGTTCTCTATGACGGGCTGCTGACGACGCCCGAATGGGCGCAGGCCGAGCAGCAGCTGGTCCGCCTAATGCCGGGCCTCGGGGAACTCGCTTCCATGGTTGTCAGGACCGTCAGCCTCGTAGCGTTTTGGGTGGTGTTCCTCGCCGCCTATCTCGCGGTGAGCGCGATCATGAGCATGGTCGCCGGGCACCGCTCGCCACGCGACATAGCCCGTGGCTTCGCCCTGACCTTGGTACCGATCGCCGTTGCATATCATCTGGCGCATTACCTTGCCTACCTGCTTACCCAGGGGCAATACGTGGTGCCGCTCGCCTCCGACCCGTTCGGCTACGGCTGGGATTTGTTCGGAACGGCGGGGTATCGGGTCAATATCGCTCTAGTCGGCGCGCGCTTTGCCTGGTACGCAGCCGTGACTTCGATTGTTATGGGCCACATCGTCGCCGTTTATTTGGCCGATGTCAGAGCACACCAGATTTTCGGGTCTCGGCCGGCGGCACTGCGCTCGCAGGTGCCGCTGACTGCGTTGATGGTGATCTATACCTTTTTGAGCCTCTCCATTCTCTCCGAGCCGATTGTCGAGCGCCGCCCGGCGGCGCAGCCGACAGTGACGCAGGCGGTAATCGCCATTCCCGAAGACTCGCTGGTTCCCGAGCCCGGGACTGGCCGGCTGCAGCCGGCCGGGCCCGGCCACTCCGCACGTTTGAAATTGACCTACCGCGTGCTCGGCTCCGCCTTTCACGACGGCACTGAGATGAAGCCCGCGGATCTTCTTTACGCGTATATGTTTGCCTATCGCTGGGGGGATTCTGGTGACGCGGAGGCGCACCACGACCCTGAGGTTGCGGCAGCGACGGCGCCGCTGCGAAAGCGGCTCGTGGCCGTGCGGCTCGCCGGGGTCGACGCGGCCTCGAAATCCTTTCGGGTCGGCGACGTGAATTTCATCCGAGAACTCTTCGCGATCGACGTCTACCTCGACATCCCGCCAGAGGACCCCGAACA
>DASQCY010000131.1:0-9517 GCA_035634495.1 Allostellaceae bacterium | reverse complement strand
ATCTCGACGAGGATGTCCGCCAAGAGCCCGTAATGCAAATGCATCACCGCCTCGCGCCGATCCTCCCCCGGCCGCACCAGCCTGACGGCGACGCTGTCCTCATCGGCGTAGGCGTCGAATTGCGAATGCCGCCCAAAGCTGCCGATATAGGCCTTGTCGGGAAAATCGACGGAAATCTCAGCCTTGTCGCTAATCGGATGCAATGACATGTTTGGAGCTCCTTGGATAATTCGCCGGGCTAGCCCAACAGATAAGCCGAGACCGGCCGCATGTGGTCCTCGACCCGCCGAACACCCGGAATGTTCTCGGCCGCGACAACGAGTGCCCGCTTTTCCTGTTCGGACAGATAAGAGGACCACAAATGCACGACGCCGTCCTTGACCGTTATGTTGGCGGGAGAGACCTCGGCCCATCTCTGCGCCTTCAGCTCCGCCAGCAGCTTGTCTCGAATTCTGCCGTCATCGGCCTCGGCGCCGCTCGGAGCTTCGTCGATCGTCATGGCGAGTGCCCGCACGAGGTTCGCGCGGCTGACGATCCCGACGAGCTTGCCATCGCGCACGACCGGGACGCGCTTGATCCGGTTCGTCTCAAGCAAGAGGGCGATATCAGCAACCGGGGTCGCCTCGGTCACCGAGAGGACCTTTCGGGTCATGACGTCTTTCACCTTGCGGCTATGCGACTTGATGTAGTCGCCGGCGAGCTTGTTCGTGGATGCCATCATGTCGAGCCACCATGAGCGGCGGCGCTCGGTTCCGGTTTCGGCGCGATGCAAGAGATCACCCTCACTGACCATGCCGATTACCTGGTTGGCCTTATCGACGACCGGGACCGCGCTGATGCCGCGCTCGGCCAAGAGTCTTGCCACCGCCGTTACAGTCGCATTCTCGTCGACCGAGATCACTTCACTCGTCATTACGTCGATAGCGCGCATCGGATCGCCTCAGACTGTTTGGGTAGATAAAGATAAACGAGCTGCCCACTTCCCGCATTGACCCAGATCAACCGGCGCGGGTCATGGACGGGTGCCCCTGTTTAGCCAGCACCACCCACCCGCGCGGGCCCCCGCCAAACCCCGACGGCAGCCCTTCCGCATCGTTTCCGCAAAGTTGCCGCCGGCGACCTGAGAGGGCTCGTGGCGCTTGTTTATGGTAAGCAACCTCGTACGAGTTCCGATCCGGAGTCGGCGTATTCTACCCAGATCAGCATTGTGGCTCACGGAGGGGCCTCACGGACGACGGGAACGCTAAAGCGGAAGATAGTGCCGCCCCCGGGATTAAGCTCCACCCGCAGTTCGCCGCCGTGCGCCTCGACGATCGACCTGCAGATCGACAGACCCACACCCATCCCTTGCGCCTTCGTCGTGACAAAGGGCTGGAACAGCCGGTCGGCGATTTCTGGCGCGATGCCCGGACCGGTATCGGCGACGCTGACTTGAACCATGCCATCTTCGATCAGATCGGCCGATACAGTCAGCTCCCGCCGCCCGCTCCCCTCCATGGCCTCGATCGCGTTTCTGGCCAAATTGACGACGACCTGCTGAATCTGGATCTTGTCCACAGACACTTCGGGCAGCCGCGGGTCGCAGCGCAATTGAACATTGACGTCGCGTTCCTTGGCGCCGATCAGCGCGAGCGCGCTCGCCTCCTCGATGATCTTTCCGACATCCTCGGCGCGCGGCTCGCTCTCGCTTTTTCTAACGAAATCGCGCAGCCGCTGAATGATCTGCGTCGTCCGCGTGACCTGCTCCAGGGCGTTGTCGATGACGTCCGCAGTTCGTTCGAGCGAGCCTCGGTCCCCCCTGACCAGAAGCCGTCGGGCAGCTTGCAGATAGTTGGTCGTGGCCGTCAGCGGCTGATTGATCTCATGCACCAGGGACGAGGCCATCTGCCCCATCTCGGTGAGGCGGGACACATGCGACAGCTCGGATTGCAGCTCCTGGAGGCGCTTCAAGGTGCGCTGGCGCTCTGTTAGATCGCGCACAAAGCCGGTGAACAGACGATGCCCCTCGCCACGGACTTCCCCTACAGCGAGTTCTATCGGAAAAATCGAACCGTCTTTGCGCTGCCCGGTCACGACCCGGCCAACACCGATGATCCGCCTCTCGCCGGTCGCGAGGTAGCGGGCGATGTAGCGGTCATGGGCATCGCGATAGGGCGACGGCATCAGCATGCTGACGTTGCGGCCACGAACCTCGTCAGCGGTGTAACCGAACATGCGCTCAGCCGCGGCGCTGAAGGACTGGATGATGCCGTGCTCACCGATAATGCCATGCTCGTCAATGACGATCATGCCGTCCGGAATGGTATCGAGGATCGAGCGCAGATGCGCTTCTCTCTCGGAGAGCGCGGCCTGAGCCCGCTTCGCTTCAGTAATGTCGCGGGCGATCTTCGCGGCGCCGACGATCTGCCCGGTCTCGCCACGGATCGGCGACACGGTCAGCGAGATTTGAATGAGCCGTCCGTCCTTTCGCCGACGTTCCGTCTCGTAATGCTCGATCCGCTCGCCGCGTCCGATGCGGTCGAGGATACACCGCATCTCGTCGGCACGTCCTGGGGGTGTTAGTACCGAGATCGGTTGTCCGACCATCTCGGCGGCGGCATAGCCGAAAATCCGCTCTGCCGCCTTGTTCCAACTGGTGACGACACCATCGAGCGTCTTGCTGACGATCGCGTCCTCGGATGATTCCACGATGGCCGCCATCAGGCTCTTCGCCTGTTCTTCGCGCCGTTTGGTGTCGCTCATGGTGCCTATTTTTGCCCGTTGATCCCGAGCGCTGAGCCCGCATCGGCCGTCTTTTCTGTTCGCGCCGCCGACCAAACACCGTTCTGCGCGTCACACCGAAAGCGCAGGATCGGACCGGCAGGGTTTCTATCCAGCCGTTTGATCCGGATCAAGGCTGTGGCTCGGAAAGCCGCGTCCGTCTGGCACGAGTTGAGGTGACCGCCTCGATATCCTGCGGCGGCGGGATACTGGCTGGCGGCGAGCCCGGCCGCGGAACGGCTCGCGTCTTAGCGCGAATCCAGGGGTGGGGAAGGCGGCGGGGCGGTGGCCTGTCGCCAGCCTTGGTTCCCTGGAGGACGGGAAAATACTGGGAGAAATCGACCTGCGGGCAAGTCGCGGATCGAATTTGCACCCACAAGTCATTCATCTTGCAGCTCTCGAAAGGAAAATTCCCTAGGCGATCGAGCAGAGAATTAAATCGGCCGAACAGGGAGTTAAATCGTCGAACAGTAAAGCACCAGGGAAGCGACAACAGAGCTGTAGGCTGACGAGAAACGTGAGACGGCTCGGCTTTGAGACAAGGCATCGGGTTAGCCTCGCAGTGGAGACATGGGCCCCACGGATCTGGGCTCTGGGGCGTTAGCCTGTGGGGTGACGCGGCGCAAGCTTCCCCTCAAAATCCCGCGGGTCCAATGCTGAACCGGTTTGAGCTATGAATACCGTATAAAATTGTTAATCGGAATTATACACGTTAGATTTGTGTCTGAATTGCCCAACACCCGAGGCGGGTTTGCTGCGTTGACGCGGAAATGGACGGCGGAGGCCGATCTAACAGTTGGGACCCTTGGCGCTCGCGCCACGCGCCCCCTCGCTACCTGGGACAGGGGGTTGTTCTGATTCCTCAAATAGCAAATTGTACGTCGCGCAAACGGCGTCGGAGGTATGCGCCTTTGGACCTATGCGACGATTGAACGTGCCGAATATCGGGTGCATCGACGAATTCTGACGCATCGCAAGTGGCATGAATGCTGCCCGGTAGAGTTCAACTTGGCCAAAGTCGACAACGGCACCACTCAACCGCACAGGTGCCGCGTAAGCGATTGCATCACGACAACCCTCGCTGAACAGCGGCAGATATCGCCCGGGGAGTTGCCCATTGATCGGAATGCCGCTGATCGGTTCTTCAGGCAATTCAAGCAGCTGTGCGAACCTCGATCCATAGATCAGGAAGACGAGTTCGCCCACGACTGTGTCGGTGCAGATTACGAACCGGTGGCTCCAAGCGCCGACGATCATCCGGGAAAAATCGAATGCCTCCGTTGGCGGTAGCCCGCCAAATTCGGATGCCTTCCGGCGCCAAAGCGAGATTGCTTGTTCGGTGTCCCGAAGTTCTCCGACCAGCTCGAGTTCGGGTCTCCTGCCGCCGGCCGCACGATCACGAGCATCAGGGCCGTCGGCGCGAGATGGATCGGGCTGTCTCATCGAGGAACCCCGGAAGGGTTTGCTATCTTTCTCAGTAAACCAAATCGCGGTTTAAATTTCCTTCAACAGCCGCGGTATTCGCTCCCTTCATGCTCGCCGATACGCCGCGGCAGCGGACGGGTGGTCAAGGCGATTGACGGAACCCGCCGCGCTCAGGACCATACGGCAGCAGGGTGCGGCGCGCGCTCGCTTGAACCTGGGAAGGATGAGACGGTGAGACTCGCCATCTGGTCGACCACCACCCCGCGCGAAAATTCGACGCATGCGGAGATGTTCCGGCGCCAGCTCGAAGAGGTCGAGCTGGCCGAACGCATCGGCGTCGATCAGATCTGGTTTTTCGAGCATCATCTCCAGCCGACGGCACCGGTGCCGTCGCCCAATCTGCTGATCGCCGCCGCTGCGCACGACCCGCCATATCCGCTTCAGCAGCATGGTCAACATCCTGCCGTTCCGGCATCCGCTGCTTGTCGCCGAGGAGGCGGCGATGCTCGACAATCTGACCGGCGGGCGCCTCGACATGGGCCTCGGCCGCAGCCTGCGCCCGCCGGAATTCGAGGCGTTCGGGGTCGACCAGCAGCAGTCGCGCGAGATGTTTCTCGAATCCTTCGACATCATCCGCCGCGTCTGGGCCGACGAGAATTTCGTCCATCGCGGCAAGTATTGGACGGTCCGGAAGGACGCCCCGCTGTCGCCGCCGCTGGTGCAGCGTCCGCACCCGCCGTTCCTGGTCAGCGCGCAGAGCGAAGAATCGCTGTGCTGGGCGGCTGAGCACGACATCCCGTTCGCGCAGATCGACGCGACGGTCGAGCAGGCTCGGCACGATCGGGCATTCTATCGCGAGGTTCAGACGGCGCACGGTCACGCGCCGGTGCCGCGGTTCTACCTGATGCGCGAGATCTATGTGGGCGACAACGACGTGCACGCCCGTGTGGAGGCGCGTCCTTATCTGCTGCAGTATTCGGAATTGTGGAACCGCTATACGCAGTTCACGCGCGGCGGAAAGCTGCCCGACAGCTATGATTTCTGGCGCCGGCAGGCGCCGATGCTGCACGCGATGAGCTTCGACGAGATCGTCGCGAACGACATGGTCATCCTCGGCAACGCGGAGACGGTGGCGAACGCCATCCTTCGACTCTCGAGCCAGCTCGACCTGATGGGCCTGGCGATGATCTTCAAGCTCGGCGCCATGCCCCACGACATGGTCGAGCGCTCGATGACCACCTTCGGCGAAAAGGTGGTGCCGAGGATCCGCCATGTTCTCGACCGCGATGCCGCCGCCTACCGCACGGTCGCCGCACCGGCACTACACACCAGGTAAACGCGCGACGCCGCTCTCGGGCACGGGAGCGGTCGAGAGCCACCAGCCGTCGCCGGCGAGCCAGCAGGACGCGTCGGGCTCTTCAGGGGCCCGGCGCAGCGACTGGACCGCGGTCAAAGGAGCCTTTGCCAGGGCCTCCTTGAGGCGTGACTCTGCTTCGGGATCGCGACCGCCGATGCACGGGATGATCCCGACATGATGGACGAACCGGGCCGGGTAATACCGCGTTTCGCCGGCATGCCGCGTGATCAGCAGAAAGCCGCCCCAACTTTCTGCATTGGTTAACGGGACCAAGAGACGGCCGTCCTCGGCCGCTAGCACATCGAGCCAGGCCGGCGAAATATGCGTCACTCCGGCATTGACGATGACCGCGTCGGCCGGCTGCTCGGGGCGGAAGCCGAAACCGTCCGCTGCGATCACCCTCGCCTGCGGCCACACTGTCCCGAGATTTTCTTGCGCCCGGGCAGCAAGGGAAGGGTCGATCTCGATCGCAGTGACCCGACCGGTGGAACCGACGATCTCGGCCAGGACGGCGCTGTAATAGCCGGTCCCGGCACCGACATGCACGACGTGCGACCCCCGTGTCAATCCGAGCTGGTCGTAGAGGTTGGCCCAGAGGCTGGGCTGCCCGTTGTTCAGCCGGCGCTTCTCGTCGATCGCCACCAGCACGTCGTGATAGATATGACGCGGGTCGGCGTTATCGGTCGTCCAGTACTTCGCCGCGCTCATTGGGCTCAGAATGCGCCATGGGCCGGGGCCGAGGAAATATTCGCGCGGCACCGTCGCGAACGCTTTTACCACTGCGGCGTTACGGATCGGGGCCGTGAAGCGGAGTTCCTCGGAGTAGCCCTGGCGCGCGGCGGCAATCGGATCGGTGCGCAGCTCCCTCCACGGCGGCATAGCGGCAACATCCTGTGCTCCGGGAGCGAGAACGCGGCACAGATCGAGCTCGTCGTGGACCGGAATGCCATGCTCGCCGACCGCTGGGATCGACGGCTTCAGCCCGCGGGCTTTGTCGACCGCACCGGGCCGCACCTGATTTAGCCGGAAGCCGCGGCGCAGATAGAATTGCAGTGCCGACAGATTGGCATTGGTCATCGTCAGCCACAGCCGCGCGCAGCCTTCGGCGCTGAGCTTCCTCGTCAGCGCTTCGACCAGAGCGGTACCCGTCCCGGTGCGGGGCGGCATGGCGTCCAATGTCACCAGCTCCGCGTCGTCGCCGAGCCGCCGGTACGTGGCGAGCCCACGCTGCGGCTCGGCGACCAGCGCCGGTAGTTGCGCGGCGTCGATAACCTCGTCGTGCACGGCCACCGTCGAGGCCCCCCACCGCTCGCGCAGAAAGTCGCCGATCCATCTTGTGTCGGTCGCACCGGCTGGCCTGATCGGTAGGGTGGACGGGGCAGGCTGCTCGATGGGACTCATATGAATTGGACGATGTCTTATACGAAGGCTCAAATCTGGGGCGTGTACTCGGCGGGGACCGCGGTCTCTCGAATGGCTACTCAGAGTGGGGCAAGCGCAAACCCGACTCACTCCGCACGATTGCGCCGCTTGGCCTCCATCTTGACTGCTTCCAGATCGGCCTGGACCATCTCCGTTACCAGTTCCTTAAAACTGACGGTGTGACGCCAGCCGAGTTTCTGTCGGGCTTTCGATGGATCGCTGACCAGATGATCGACCTCGGTTGGTCGAAAGTAGCGGCGGTCGATCTTCACCAAGACGCGCTGGCTGGCTGCATCGATGCCAGTCTCGTCCATGCCGCAGCCGCGCCACACGACCCTGATGCCGATCTCGCGAAAGGCGAGCTCGACAAACTCGCGTACCGAATGCGACTCTCCGGTACCAAGGATAAAGTCGTCCGCTTCGTCCTGCTGAAGAATGCGCCACATCCCCTCTGCGTAGTCCCGGGCATGCCCCCAATCTCGCTTTGCGTCGAGATTCCCGAGATAGAGATTTTCCTGCAACCCGAGATGTATCGCCGCCACGGCACGCGAGATTTTGCGTGTTACAAAGGTTTCGCCGCGGATCGGGCTTTCGTGGTTGAATAAGATGCCGTTCGAGGCGTGGATCCCATAGGCTTCCCGGTAATTCACCGTGATCCAATAAGCGTAGAGCTTGGCTGCGCCATATGGCGAGCGCGGATAGAAGGGTGTCGTTTCACGCTGCGGGATCTCCTTCACCTTGCCGAAGAGCTCGGAGGTGGAGGCCTGATAGAAGCGCGTATTCTTTTCGAGCCGAAGAATTCGGATCGCTTCGAGGAGACGCAAAGGGCCGAGCGCATCGGCATTGGCGGTGTATTCGGGCGTCTCGAAGCTGACATTGACGTGGCTCTGCGCTGCCAGATTATAGATCTCCGTCGGCTGCACCTCTTGTACGAGGCGAATCAGGTTGGTCGCGTCCGTCATGTCGCCGTAATGCAAGAAAAAGCGCACGGCGGGTTGGTGTGGATCGACGTAAAGGTGATCGATCCGCTCGCTGTTGAACGATGATGAGCGGCGCTTGACGCCGTGGACGACATAGCCCTTGCTCAGAAGCAACTCGGCGAGATAGGCGCCGTCCTGGCCGGTCACGCCGGTAATCAGGGCAACCTTGTTCGTCATCGTGTATCCCGGTTCGCGTGAGATCGATTGACCATAACCCGGTCTGACGCCGGAAGGAACAGCACCTCGATGCAAGAGCCGTCTATCATCCGGGCAAAAATCGGGCGTCTGCCGGTTTGATCACGCGGCGAATACAACGAAAATCGCGTCAACACGCGAGCAATACCCGGTCCACTGTCCGGAATTACCCACTAGATCAATCGGTTAATTCAAAATATGCCACGCAAGGGAACAACGAAATCCGCATCGCTGATCAACGAATTTCGCTCGGCCCTCAGGGAGCGAAAACAACACAAGCGAGCCGGCCACGAATCCGATTTCCAGGGCAAAAATCGATCCCGGACAGCGGTCACCCCCGCCGTTCTATGGGAATAACCGGGTAAAAACTCGAATCCGGCGGCAATAGCACTCGACCGAGCGTCAGCAAGCCTCGTCATCTCAGCTAGTTACGACCCCGTTCCCGGTTCCGTTGAAGCGGGAATTCAGCTCCTCGTAAACCGGGAAACAAACCGCTTAACCAGGAATTAGCCGGGAATCGTCCGCCTTCCTCGATTTGTGATATTGACAAACAATTGATTATATGATAAGCAACGGATCACAGCACAAGGGACATTTCTGAGATGGATTACGAGGTCAGCTACGGCAAGCCGCCGCGGCACACCCGCTTCAAGAAGGGCGAGCCGTCGGCCAACTCGCGTGGGCGTCAAACCGTCATGCGTAGCAGCAGCAACAGTGGCAATCCAATTCCTGGAACTACTGCCACGATTTATTCGTGTGTATCCACCGACAGCCTCCATGCGCGGGATCTTTAAGCGATTAGACGCCGCTGCCGAGCAGATGAACGTTTACCTGCTGATGATCGCCATTGGCTTGGTAGCGCTCAATCTTGCGGTGCTGATCTGCAAATCATTTCCACCAATTATTGGGTCGCTGCCACCTTCGGGCTGACCAATGGAGGACATATGGTAAGTAAATTTGTCATTGGTGCCGTGCTGGCGATCACCGGCTGCGCGCACACCTATGATGTCCAAGCGCCGGACGGCACCAAGCTCGCGACCTGCTACGACGGAACGCTGCAATCGTTCTGTCAGGTTGCGCAACCGCCGGGCACAACCGTTCTGCCTGGCACTTCGATTGTGTCTGGTATCACCCAGCTCCTCATGGGCAGCGGCATTGCAGTCATGGGTGGCGCGCTCGCGGCGGGGCTTTGATATGAGGGCCATCGCCTTATTGGCGCTTGGTCTTCTGGGCGGATGTGTTCCGGTATTCCACATCACCGAGGGCGGCAAGTTCACGACCGATCCCATCAGTATACCGTCCGGCCCGATGGCGATTCGGGCAAAGTGCTTCGGCGCTGCGGGGTGCGTGACGTATCAGGCGCCGATCGGTGAATGAC
>DASQCY010000130.1:0-3782 GCA_035634495.1 Allostellaceae bacterium | reverse complement strand
AATCGCTTCAGTCCTACCGGCTTCTATTCCTCGGCGGTGCGCAACGGCTTTCTGAACGAGTTGCAAGAGCGCTCCGAACATCAAGTCGCCTATACCGTCGAGCCGGTTGGGGAACATGTGGCGCCCTTCTGCGTGGGCGCTCGCGGCCGCACCGTCTTCCTGACGGTCCCGGACAAGAAATCGGCTGAGGATTGGGTCGCAGCCGGCTTCACCGAAGCGCTGCGCACGCCCGACGCCACCTTGATTTTCGTGACCCCGCGAAAAGCCCTCGAGATCCGTACCGATCAGATCGGCTGCATGGGCTGCCTCAGCGCCTGCCAGTTCTCGAACTGGGCGCAAAATGAAGCGCGCACGACTGGAAAAAAGGCCGATCCGCGCAGCTACTGCATCCAAAAGACGCTTCAGGCGATCCGGCACTCGGATGACGTGGAGTTCCAACTAATGTTCGCCGGGCACAACGCCTATCGCTTTGCCTCCGACCCGTTCTATGCGAACGGCTATGTGCCGACGGTGCGCGAGTTGGTCGAGCGCTTGCAGACCGGGGACTAAGCTGCGGGGAATCGCGAAAGGGTTGTTTATTTTCACCTTTGACCTGATTATATTTGTTGCATGACGATGACGTCACCCTCAGCGGCCGCGTTGGCGCGGCTCCGCGCCGCGGGTCTGCGGCCGACACGCCAGCGCCTCGCCTTGGCACGGCTGCTTCTCGAAAACGGGGACCGCCATATCACCGCCGAGCAGCTGCACGGCGAGGCAGTGAGCGCGGACATCCGCGTGTCGCTCGCGACCGTCTACAATACCCTGCATCAGTTCACCGAGGCGGGGCTGTTGCGCGAGGTTGTGGTCGAGCCGGGCCGCTCCTACTTCGACACCAACGTGACCGAGCATCATCATTTCTTTTGCGAAATGGATGGCCGGCTTCAGGACATCCCGGGACAGGATGTCGTGGTCAGCGGGTTTCCTCTACCGCCCCTCGGCACCGAGATTTGCCGGGTCGACGTCATCATCCGAGTACGCCCGGAAAATCGCTGATCGCACCGCGTGCCGGCGTTTGACGCCTTCGCGTCCGCTTGACAGCCCAACGGGCTAGGATACAATCGTTCTAAGAAGCAGGTGCTGCCTGCATCTGCCCCGCTTTGATGGTGCGGGGCGATGCTGTGGCGATCTTTACGACGCGTACGCTCGAGCCCGCGAGCTTAGGGACGAGACGCACGACAGCGATGCGAGATTGACTGAATCAAGGAGGAGACCCGAGTATGGCATATCAAGACGACATCGAATTGATGGCACACCTGATGCGGCGAGCCGGGTTCGGAGCTGGTCGCGACGAACTTGAGGCGCGTGCCGCCAAGGGTTATGAGGAGACGGTCGAGGAGCTGCTGCATCCGGAGACGCAGCCGACCGTCGACGCCTACACCCTGTTGCGCTATCAGCCGGCGTCTTTGCTCCCCGGCGGCCAACCGCCGATGGGCAACGTCAACTGGCTGTACTACCTGGTCAACACCAAGCGCCCGCTCGAAGAAAAGATGGCGCTGTTCTGGCACCACGTCTTCGCCACCGGCAACTCCAAAGTCGACAATTACGACCAGGTGTTGGAACAGATCCAGCTGTTCCGCGAGCACGGCTTGGGCAATTACCGCGAGTTGCTGTCACTTCTTGCGCGCAACCCGACCATGATCTTCTGGTTGGACAACCAGCAAAATCATGGGACGGCGGTCAACGAGAACTGGGGCCGCGAACTGCTCGAACTGTTCAGCCTCGGCGCCGGCAATTACACCGAGAAGGACGTCCGCGAATGCTCGCGCGCCTTCACCGGTTGGACCTTCGAGACCAAGATCCCCCGCGCGCCCTATGGCCGGTTCCCGTGGAAATTCGAGTATCGCCCGGAAGATCATGACGACGGCGAGAAGGAATTCCTCGGACACAAGGGCCGGTTCAACGGCGAAGACATCCTCGACATCGTCGTGCAGCAGCCGGCGTGCGGCAAGTTCATCTGCCGGCACCTGTACAACTTCTTTGCCGCTGACGAGCCGCAGGTGCCTGCCTGGCCGATCGAATCACCGCGCGACCAAAAGGCGGTCGACACCTTGGTCGGGGCCTTCCGCGACTCGAAGTTCGACATGAAGCAGGTCTTGCGCGTGCTGTTCAACTCGGACTTCTTCAAGAACGCCCGGTTCCAGCACGTCAAATCGCCGGCCGAGGTGGTGGTCGGCACGTTACGCTTTGTCGGCGGCCACGAATTGCCGAAGCCCGGCTATGGCGAGCTGTCGATGAACACCGCCTATATGGGCCAGGATCTGCTGAACCCGCCATCGGTCGAAGGCTGGCACACCGGCAAGGAGTGGATCAACAGCGGCTCGTTGATGGCCCGTATCAACTTCATGGCCGAAAAGGTCGGCGACACCTCGGCGCCGGGGGTGCGCAGCATCATTGATCGGCTGAAAGCCAAGGGGTCGCTCAGCCCCGACCAGCTGGTCGATGGCTGTCTGGACCTGCTCGGACCGGTTCATGTCGAAACCGACACAAAGCAGCAGTTGCTGGCTCAGGCCAATGAATGGGGCCAGATATCCTGGGACAACGGCAGTTCGGAAGTCGCCGATCAGCATGTCGGCGCGATGCTGCAGCTGATCGTCGCCACCAGAGAGTATCAGTTCGCCTAACGATCGAGGCTAACCAGACGAGGAGGAGTGCACTATGGCAAATACTGACCCGTGTGTAGTCGTTTTGCAGCTGACCGGCGGCAACGACTATGTCAATACGACCATCCCTTATAACAACCCGCTGTACCGCGACAACCGGCCGGCGGTTGGGATCCCGGACAACAACATCATCCACCTCGACCAGACCTACGGCATCCCCGATTACATGGCGCCGATGAAGAAGTTCTGGGATGACGGCAAGCTCGCCATCCTGCACGGCGTCGGCTGGAAGGAGTCGCCGCGGTCGCACTTCCGGGCCATGGACATCTGGCACACATGCGAGCCGATCAAGGTCGGCACCGAAGGGTGGCTCGGCCGGGTTGCGCGCGAATTCGACCCGCACAAGGAGAATGTCGTGCAGGTCGTGAGCATGGGACCGAGCCTGCCACGCGCGCTGGTCTGTCCGGGCGTGCCGGTTGCCTGCGTTGCCGGCCCGTTGGAGCGCTACGGGTTCCTGCCGCAGGTGCAAGGCAACGAGCGAACGGCTGTGCTCGATCGCTTCGCCAAGATGTATAGCCCGGCGATCGGCCGCGGCCCGGTCATGGATTATCTGAGCGAGACCGCGATCGATTCACTGAAAGGTGAGGACATCATCAAGGTCGCGCCGCAGAATTACACCTCGACCGTGGAGTACCCGAACACCCCGATCGCCCGCAAACTCAAGGGGATCGCACAGGCACACTGTGCCGACATCGGCAGCCGCATCTTCTATTGCGACCACAGCACCTTTGACACTCATGCCGGGCAGAACCCGGGTCACAGCCTGCTGTGGAGTGCGGTCAGCCAGGGCATCGAGGCGTTCTGGGCCGATTTGCGCGAGCACAATCATGCCGACAATGTCGTCATGTTGCTGTTCTCCGAGTTCGGCCGTCGCGTGCACGACAACGGCTCCGGTACCGATCACGGCGCCGGTGGCGTCGCGTTTGTGCTCGGCGAAAAGGTCAAGGGCGGCCATTACGGCGAGATGCCGTCGATGGAGGCTTCGAAATTGGTGCAGGGCGACCTCGACCCGAACATGGACTTCCGCAGCGTCTACTCGACGATCCTCGACAAGTGGCTCGGGTTGAACCCGGCGCCGATCGT
>DASQCY010000129.1:0-3537 GCA_035634495.1 Allostellaceae bacterium | reverse complement strand
AGACGTAATTTCCGGCTACAACCGGTCCTTCCGGCGCGAACTCCACACAGGTCGAGCCGAGCGTGTCGCCGCTGAGCTGCGCGCTGCAGATTGCGGCGGCAGCACGTAACGCGGTCAAATGCTGCGCGGCAAGGCCTGGATTCCGGCGGGCAGCGCGGATGCGCTCGATGCGAAGCGGGCGGCCGGTGATCGCGGACAAGCTCAGGGCGGTGCGCAGGATCTGGCCACCGCCTTCACCGTGAGCACCGTCGATGATCACCCGGCCTCGTATCCTCGCGCCGCTCATGCCTCTTCTATGACCGTTGAACGGACAGACCCGATTGATGTGGATCAACGATGCCGATCCCGAGCCCTGCTGAGATGAACCGCCATTGCAAGGAGGACGGTGATGAGCGACGTTCCAGTGCTCGACAGCACGATCCAGAAGACCCACGAATGGCTGAAGGACATAACCGATGGGTTGGGCTTTCCCAACCAGCGATCAGCCTTTGCGGCTTTACGGGCAACCCTGCATACCTTGCGCGATCGATTGCCGCGCGAACACGCGGCGCAACTCGGGGCGCAGCTCCCTATGCTGATCCGGGGCCTCTATTACGAGGGGTGGGATCCATCGAGAGAGCCGACCCGGGTTCGCCATCAGCAGGAATTCTTCGACCTCGTCAGCGCCGAGCTGAAGGAGCATCACGAGTTGCGCGATGCGCGGCGGGTCACACGGATCGTATTCGGCGTGCTCGCCAAGCATCTGAGCCCGGGCGAAAAGGAAAAAGTGCTGCTCACCTTGCCCGAAGAGCTTCGCGAGCTCTGGGTGAGCGAGCCGAAGAAGGTGAGGGTCGAAGAAATCATGTCGAAGAATGTGACGTGGGTCGGTCCCGAGCTGTCGCTGCAGGACGCGGCAAAAAAGATGCGAGAGCTCGATATCGGGTGCCTTCCGGTCGGCAAGGACGATCGGCTGATCGGCATGATCACGGATCGCGACATCGCCTGCCGTGCGGTCGCCGATGGCGACGATCCAGCCAAGACGATGATCGCCGAGGCGATGTCCAAAGGCGTGACCTATTGCTTCGAAGACCAGGATGTCAGCGAGGCGGCGCATCTGATGGAGCAGAAGCAGATCCACCGCCTGCCGGTCTTGAACCGCCAGAAGCGCATGGTCGGGATGCTGTCGCTCGGTGACATTGGCCTGCATGCTCCTCATGAGCTGACCGGCGAAGTCGTCGAAGCGGTCGCGCGCCGCTCGGCATAAACCGGCGGGATCCGGCTGTGAACCGGGGCTCCGGCCTGCCCGGCGAGTTTGAGCTTATTGCTCGTTATTTCGCGCCGCTGGCGAAGGGGTTTCCGGGCGCATACGGGCTCCTCGACGACGCCGCGGTCATCGCCCCGGCGGCGGGTCATGAGCTTGTCGTCAAAACCGACGCGATCGTCGGCGGCGTCCATTTCCTGCCGGATGATCCGCCGGATCTCGTCGGGCGCAAGGCGCTACGCGTCAATCTTTCCGATCTCGCCGCCAAGGGCGCCGTCGCGCGCGCCTACATGCTTGATCTAATGTTGCCAAATACGATCGGTGAGGCGTGGATCGCGGGCTTCGCACATGGTCTCGCTCGAGACCAGGACGAATACGGCGTGCACCTGATCGGCGGCGACACCGATTCGACACCAGGTCCGGCGACCGTCGCGATCATGGTGTTCGGCGAAATAGCGACGGGCCGGATCATCCGGCGCGGTGGTGCGCGTCCGGGCGACACGATCTTCCTCACTGGTACTGTAGGCGACGCGGCGCTCGGCCTCGAAGCGCTGCGCGGCAGACTTTCGGAACTCGACGCAGCATCGGCTGGATATCTCGTCGAGCGCTACCGCCTGCCGTTACCGCGGGTCACGGTCGGTCCGCGATTGATCGGACTGGCTACTGCGGCGCTCGATGTCTCCGACGGCTTGATCGTCGATTTAGGGCATATTTGCGAGGTTTCGGGTCTGACTGCGATCGTAGAAGCGGGGCGCGTGCCGCTGTCGCCAGCGGCCCGCGCCGCGATTGAAACCGCGCAGGGGGATGCGCTGGCAACCGCTCTTACGGGCGGCGACGATTATGAAATCCTCTTCACCGCGCCGCAAACGGTGGCGGGCGAACTTGCCGAGCTGTCGCACACGCTTGGAGTAGCGATTACAGCGATCGGGCATATGTCTGCGCCATCGGCTGGAACGGAAAAACGCGTGACGGTGGTGGCTGCCGACGGGCGTCCCTTGACGTTCGCCTGCGAGGGCTGGCGGCACTTTTAAAGAAATAGGTCCTCACTGTTGGGAGCGGCTGGCTTGATCCAGATCAATTCTGTCGCGTAGATATGCAATAGAGGAATACGAGTGAGCCGTAACCACTAGTCTCGAGGAATGAAATGCCGTATTGGCGAGAACATCGAATCCGTGAGCGAGCCTATGCTATCTGGGAAGAAGAGGGTCGCCCTGAGGGAAAGGATCGAGAACATTGGCTGCGCGCCGAAGCTGAGATCGCAGCTGAAGAACGTGATGCCGCTGAAGAGGCGGCGCTCGAGGCCGAGGGGATTGTATAATAAGGCCCCTGAAACCGCAAAGAGACATTGATAGCTCCTCGTTTGGCTCGCAACTCCAGCTCTGAAGTTCTGGTCGTCATGAGCCTGGGGCATGCCGCTTAGGAGCCGCGAGCCGCCATGGCGTTGCTCGCCGCGCTGACCTCTCAGTAGCGGACGGCGCCCCCACTCCCGGTCGATTTTAAAATTTTCCCATTGTTCGTAACTCCGATAATTCTTTCGTTTCCGATTTCGCCTTCCGCTTGTAGCCAATAATCGAGGCTCTTGCCGTCTGGACTGCCTTCTTTCTCCCAGATGGCATAGGCTCGTTCCCGAATGTTTCGTTCCCGAATGTTTCGTTCCCGCTCACCTGACATTGCGCCCTCCGCTAATTTTCATCCGCATCCCGGGGCTCGAAGACGGTGTTAGCGTCGGCGCGGTCGGCTTCGGCTTCCAGTTGTTTGGCAGTGCGTAACCGCGCCTCCCAGATCGCCGGATTGCCGGCACGTTCCGCAAATTCCCGGTACCACGCCGCGAGCTTCCGTAAGTCATCTGAGGTTGGCATCTCACGTTCCTCTTTTTTTGAGCAGCCTAGGTGCACTGCGGTGGGGCGACATTGATATGGATCAACTCGAGCACCGTCGAATTGTGGTCTACGGCTTCTCACGTCCAGTGCTTGTACTTGTCGATCCGCATCAGCTCCCTCGACGGCTTTGCGCCGATACCGGATTGGATCGCTTACGCCGTCACTTGCGATCCGGGCCGCAGCCCGGGTATCAATTATCTGCACGGTAAGTCCGCACGGCTGGACCAACCCGAGCATGCTGGAGAATGGTCACCCGCGCCGGTCCAAGTTTTGGCCTGCACCCAATTGCCGGATCGAACACAGACTCTGCTCAATTGATTATTCTGCGGAACCGGAAAACACTCTCAGACCGATTAGCCCCATAACGATCAGAAGTAGGGAACCGACGCGACCGAGATTGGTGCTTTCGCGAAAGAA
>DASQCY010000128.1:0-2985 GCA_035634495.1 Allostellaceae bacterium | reverse complement strand
GACGACGCCGCGCTCCTGCGCTGCGCCCTCGCCGATCAGATCGCCGACAACGACGAGCCCCGTGGCGATGCCGATGCGCACGGCCAGGCTCTCCGGGGGACTCCAGCCGCGCCACGGCGTCGATAATGCCCAGCCCCGCGCGAACCGCCCGCTCGGCGCCGTCCTCGTGCGCCTGCAGGTAGCCGAAATAAGCGAGCACCCCGTCGCCCATATATTTGGCGACGAATCCGTCGAACCGGACGATCGCCTCGGTGACGGTGCGGTGATAAGCTCTGAAGATGTCGCGGAGGTCTTCTGGATCGAAGCGAGAGGCAAGTGGCGGTGATCCTACAAGGTCGCAGAACATCAGCGTCAGCTGGCGACGTTCGGCTTCCGTCGCCACATTGGAAGTTGGACGAACAGCCGCCGCTCCAGCGCGCAATGCGGCGATCGCGTAGAGCAGCTTGCGACGATGGCCAACCGAGGCAATGCCGAGTTCCTTCAGATCCTCGGTCGTCAGAGCCGAAAGCACCGAACCGTCGATGTGGTTCTCGCGAAAGAGAGCCTCGTACTCGTCGAGGCTTAGGTTCCGGAGCCACTGTGCAACATCCACCGCCGCCCCCGATCTGTTCAAAACGGAACGGCTACCTTCAGCGAAAAAATATCACCTTTTGGGGCGTCGAAGATAGGGATTTCCAATACTTACTTATCCAGGAGCCGGGTCCGGGAGTAGTGCGAACGCTCTCGCGGCCTGTCTTATTCGCCCCGCTTTTGTTTACGGACCGCGGGCTGGTGGCCGACGACCGCGTGCGCCGGGCTTATCAGGATGTGAGGAGAATCGGATGCTGAATGCCGCGATCTGGCCGACCTTGGACTACAGCCGCGTGCCGTACCGGCTTTATCACGATCCTGAGGCGTACCAGCGCGAGCAGGAGCGGATCTTCCGCGGCCCGACCTGGAATTTTCTCGGGCTCGAGGCCGAGATTCCGAACCCCGGCGATTTCCGCACTACCTATGTCGGCGACACCCCGGTCATCGTGAACCGCGACCCAGATGGCACGATCCACGCTTTGGTCAATCGTTGCGCCCATCGTGGCGCCATGGTCCGGCGCGAGATGTCCGGCAACGCCAGGGAGCACACCTGTATCTATCATCAATGGTGCTACGGCCTCGACGGCAGGCTGAACTCAATACCGTTCCGCCGTGGCATCCGCGGCAAGGGCGGCCTCGACCCGAGCTTCGATATGGCTGCGCACGGTCTGCGCAACCTACGGGTCGCCTCGGTCAACGGAGCGCTGTTCGGCACGCTCGCGGATGATGTCGAGCCGCTCGAAGACTATCTCGACGCGCCGGTGCTTGCCCAACTGCGCCGCCTGTTCGACCGGCCGGTGACGATCCTTGGCTACAACCGACAGCGCATCCGGGCCAACTGGAAGCTCTACGCCGAGAATACCCGCGACAACTACCATGCCAGCCTGTTACACGAATTTCTGGTGACCTTCGGGCTCGACCGTTCGACCCAGGTCGGCGGCGTGAAAATGGACGCGCGCCACCGTCATAACATCACCTGGGCGGAAGCGGAGAGCGACACCGCTGAACTTGCGCAAGAAGCCTATGGCGCCGCGCGGGTGCGCAGCAATTACCTGTCGCTGAAGGAGCCGGAGCTGGTGCGCTTCCGCCGCGAGCGCGCCGACCCGCTAAACATCGCGATCACTTCGGTGTTCCCGAGCGCCGTTTTCGTCCAGATCAGCAACAGCCTGGCGGTGCGCCAGATCCGGTCGCGCGGCGTCGACGAGGTCGAGATCTTCCAGACGATGCTCGGCTACGCAGACGATCCGCCCGATCTGACCCTGCACCGGCTGCGCCAGGCGAATCTCGTCGGCCCGGCCGGGCTCGTGTCGATGGAGGACGGCGAGGCGATCGAGATCGCGCATCGCGCCTCCAAGGCCGATCGCCACAGCACTACCGTCATTGAGCTGGGCGGCGCCGGGGTGATCTCCGACCGTGATTACCGGGTTACCGACGTGCCATTGCGCGGTTTCTGGTCGTATTACGCGGAACTCCTCGGGATCGAGCCGGCCGGCGCGGTGCGATGACAGAAGGCGCTCCTCGTAGCTCGGCGAGCGATCGCTTCGCGCTGTACGATCTGTTCGTGGCCTACGGCGCGCTGATCGACGCCGCGGAATTCGATGCCTGGCTCGCCCTGTTCGCCGTGACCTGCACCTACCACATCGTGCCGCGAGAGAATTATGAACGGGGATTGCCGGCCGGGCTCGTTTACTGTGACAGCCGGGCGGTGTTGGAAGACCGCATCCGCGCGTTGCGCGAGGCCAACAAATATAACATCCATACCGACCGTCACCTGATCGGCCTGCCGCGCCTTATCGGCGAGGGAGGTGATGCAAAGCTGGTCGAGGCGCCATTCGCGGTATACCAGACCGATCAAGAGGGCCAAACACGGCTGTTCGCGACCGGGCTCTACCGCGACCGGATCCTGGTCGAGGCAGATGGCCTCAAATTTCGCGACAAGTTTGTTTTGCTCGACACCTTCGCGGTGCCAAGCCTGCTTGCCACGCCTTTATGAGCTGCCCGCGTCGGTTTGGGTCCTGCGGCGCATCCCAGTGAGATGCGCCTAGTCGCGCGTTAACAATGACGTGCTGCCCGATCCGGGTGGAGCGCCAGGCGCCTCTAGTATGGCGCGTGTACCAGTGATCGGGGTGTCTGAGCCGGCTGGGATCTCACCCGACACGGGAACCAATCGGCGCTACCCAGCCGTCGACGCGCGTATTGGTAAAGGACCGGAATCCACGTGCGCCGTGACAAGGCGGCGCTTTTCCAGTGGGTGCAAGGCCCACCCGGCGATTGGCTCCAGCCGGAAGCAACCGGGGCAGGCATGGAGGTGACGAAATGTCTGAAGCCCTCGGATAGCGGTCACCAAGGTGACTGCGCGAGTGTGCAGGCCGCAACGCGAGTGAACGCCGAGCAAACCTCGAAAAGGACGATGTG
>DASQCY010000127.1:0-5540 GCA_035634495.1 Allostellaceae bacterium | reverse complement strand
GTCGATGAGATCAATCGCCTTGTCTGGCAGGAAACGATTGGTGATATAGCGATTGGACAGCGTCGCGGCCGCTTTCAGAGCCCCGTCGGTGATCCGGATCCCATGATGCTGCTCGTACCTGTCCCTCAGGCCTTGAAGGATCTTGATCGTGTCCTCGACCGTCGGCTCATTGACGTAAACGGGCTGGAAGCGCCGGGCGAGCGCCGCGTCTTTCTCGACATCTTTCTTGTATTCATCGAGGGTGGTTGCCCCGACGCAGTGCAATTCGCCGCGCGCGAGCGCCGGTTTGAGCAGGTTGGAGGCGTCCATAGCGCCCTCCGCCTTGCCGGCGCCGACGAGGGTGTGCATCTCGTCGATGAACAGGATGATGCCGCCCTCGGACGCGGTCACCTCCTGCAGCACGGCCTTCAGCCGCTCCTCGAACTCGCCACGATATTTGGCACCAGCGATCAGCGCGCCCATGTCGAGCGCCAGGACAGTCTTGCCCAACAGGCTTTTCGGGACGTCGCCGTCGACGATGCGCTGGGCGAGACCTTCCACGATCGCGGTCTTGCCGACGCCCGGATCGCCGATCAGCACCGGATTGTTCTTGGTGCGGCGGGAGAGCACCTCGATCGTGCGAGCGATTTCCTCCTTTCGCCCGATCACTGGATCGATCTTGCCCTCTCGGGCGGCCTCAGTGAGGTCGCGGGTGTACTTCTTGAGCGCCTCGTAGGCGTTCTCGGCGGAGCTGGTATCGGCGGTGCGGCCCTTGCGCAACGCGTTGATCGCCTCGTTGAGGTTTTGCGGGGTGACGCCGGCGCGGGCCAGGATCTTTCCGGCCTCGCTGTCCTTCTCGAGCGCGAGCGCAAGCAGCAGCCGCTCGACGGTGACGTAGCTGTCGCCCGCCTTTTCCGCGACTTCCTGCGCTTGATCGAATACCCGCGCCAGTGCCGGTGCCAGATAGACCTGACCGGCGCCGCTGCCCGACACTTTGGGAAGCTTGGCGAGCGCCGCCTCGACCGCCGAAAGCGCCTCGCGCGAGCGCCCGCCCGCGCGGTCGATCAAGCCGCTGGCCAAGCCCTCGGGGTCGTCGAGCAGAACCTTGAGCAGGTGCTCGGGAGTGATTTGCTGGTGGCCCTCGCGCAGGGCCAGCGATTGGGCGGACTGAACGAACCCGCGGGCGCGGTCGGTAAACTTTTCCAAGTCCATGTCACTTCCCTCAGCCTGCACTTCCGCCCTTGCGGCACGGAAGTAGCACCTTCAATGGGCTAGCTTCGACGGCATTGATCAAAGTCAAAGCGTAGAGCGGATGGCCAATCTACCCACATAAATTGGGAACTGCGGGTCTATTACGAAAGGGGTTTGCAGCGGCGGGAGGCTAGGAACCTCGACGTCGTCACTGGGCGGGCAACCGGCCGCCCAGCCAACTTGCGCGCTTTTTGATCGACATCTTCGACCGTGAGTGCCGCATGATGCCTTGATCATGCGGAAGACATCCAACGCCAAAGACTTTTCCGACATCACGCCTAAACGTTCCTCCAAGAAGTTTTATAGAACGAATCGAGCCCGTTCATTGGTGATAAGAAAGTTGCGCAGCTCATCGAAACACAATCTTTCCATCTCTTCCATGATTTGTATCTTCTCGGCCTGCGACTCGCTGTCGTCAAATCGATCAAGGATAGCCCGTACAGCTGAACGATACTGCTGATAGCGCTCAACCTCGCGTTCGGGCCGGAGTCCTTGTTCGAGGGCACGCACCGCGAGGGCTGCAAGAGCAATCCAGATTGTGATCACGCTTATGCTGTCCGAAGCAAATGCGGTCCAGATGGAACCTGGGATGAAAGCCTGCCACAACACTCCAATATCGATGACGCATAATGCCACGATGAACACGAAGCTGGTCTGAGTGAACACTTGAGCCTGACGCCACGGCACCGCAGAAAAGATCTTGTAATCATCCTGTAATTTAAAATTTGCATAGCCGATTTGATGCAAGATCCGAAGCTCACGATAGGCATCGAATAGTGGATCGAGCTCTTTGCTGTCTCGATCTTTCTTCAACTCACTCCGACCTCCATACAGCCGGTAATGGGATATATTCTCCTCCTGAATTATTTCCACGAGAACCGCATCCAACTTACCGACGAGCCGGCCCATGATTGCTTCGAACCAAAGCTTGCGGTTCGAAGTGAACACAGTTTTGGATGCATCGTCTTTCAACGACAACAGGATTTCCGGTAATCGAAATACGAGCGTCTGAAAGTGAAACTGGCGAATTCGTTCACCCATCAAGCGGTGATGGAGCCATTCCCGCTTCCTTCGTGCAAACAGGACGCCCATACTGCCGATCAGAACTCCGATTATTCCGCATAGGGCCGAGAAGCCGGCCAGGATCAACCGAAGGAAATCGACAAAACGATCCCCCGCGTGGTGCATCACTGGGTATTCGACCGCCGCGATGGCGAGCGCAATGAAGCCAAACGCAATCGCCAGAAAGCCCGCGATCCGACCATTACGTTTGGCGCGGTTGGCTTGTTCGTCATGTTGCAAGAAAGTTTGGCGCAGTTCCGGATGATTCAAAATATGGAAAATCGTTGGATATTTGCGAGCGGCTAAATTCTGATCCTGCTCGTTCAGCAGGAGGTCATCGTTGAACTTGTGAGCGCTGACTGCTGGCTCCATATTCTTGCCCGATCGATCTGACCAAAGCCGCTTCTTGATCACATTCTTGAGCGATTGGGCGTCGTAAGCGGCTCCTTATCAGTGCGGCCTCCCGCCAGTTGGGTTCTCAGCGCAGTAATCAGCTTGTCCATGTCACTGTGGAACGATACATGACGAATTTCGAGGCCCTGACGTTGCGCGAGCCCTGCAAGATCATTAGGCAACTGATCAGGCCTTGGGATCCGCGTGCCTTCAAGCAAAATCGGAACGACATGGATCTGACGCTGCAAGGCGGTTCCGATCTCGATCCGAACGAAGTCATTTGGATCATCTAGCCGACGGGCTCCGCGCTCATCACGTAGGTCAAGCCAATTTGGGCCGATCACCGCGAGTAACACCTCGCACTTGGCTACCGCTTCGCGCAGATGCTTTACGAAGTCGATGCCCAACGGGACCGAGTCCACGTCCATGAAAAGCAAATCGCGGCCAAACTCGGCTTGCAGTCGATCATGAACCCGTCCGGCATGTCCCGCGACATCATCGCGACGGTAGCAGATGAAAACTTTGCCTGATGTCGATTCGGTGTGCCCTACTTTCGACGCCTGCTTGTCCACTTCGCCACTGAGAATCTGATCGACTGCGACACCGGTCTCCCGCGATATCACCCACGCAACATGGTCGGCCGTCACCGCCTCCTCGACCATGATGCTTCCGTCTTCCGCTGCCACGATGCTCTTGAGCTTCCTCTCGATCTCTGGGATTCGGCCGTAGGCGAGCTCGCCCGCGCGCTGGTAGTCACCTTTGCGTTGGGCATTCGCGAGCTCGACCCGTAAATGATCGAGCTCGGTCTTGAGCTTGTGGGTCTCCGAAACCCGATTCTTCTCGGCCTTCCACCGTGCCGTCAGATTGGCGGAGTGCTTTTCGAGCGCGACCAACTCCTTCTCGAGCCGCTTGAGCCGCTCCTTCGAACCTGGATCGCTCTCTCTCCTGAGTGCCTCTTGCTCCATCTTGAGCCGCACGATCTCACGGTCGATCGAATCCAGCGCCTCAGGTTTGGAATCAACTTGTATCTTGAGCCGCGCGGCCGCCTCATCGATCAAGTCGATCGCCTTATCCGGCAGGAAACGATTGCTAGCGTAACGATGACGGGTGGACAGAGTCGCTGCCGCGACCAATGCCGAATCCGTAATCCGGATGCCATAATGCTGCTCGTAGCGATGTTTCAAGCCTCGCAGGATCGAAATCGTTTCTTCGACCGTGGGCTCCGATACAAATATCGCCTGCAAACGACGGGCAAAGGCTGCATCTTTCTCAATATACCTCTTGTATCCTTCCAGCGTAGCAACTCCAATGCACTGGAGATCCTCGTTATCGATTCCTGTCTTCAGCAGATTTGAGGCCGCGACTGCGTTCTCTGTACCGCTCCCGATGAGGCTGTGCATCTCATCGATGAACAGGATGATGCCGCCCTCGGACGCGGTCACCTCCTGCAGCACAGCCTTTAGCCGCTCCTCGAACTCGCCGCGATACTTGGCACCGGCGATCAGCGCGCCCATGTCGAGCGCCACGATCTTCCTATCCTCTAAGTTGTCTGGCACATCGCCAGAGATGATGCGCAGAACCACGCCTTTGACTATTGCTGTCTTACCGACGCCTGGCTCGCCGATCAGCACCGGATTGTTCTTGGTGCGGCGGGAGAGCACCTGGATGGTGCGCCGGATCTCCTCATCGCGGCCGATCACCGGATCGATCTTGCCGTCGCGTGCGGCCTGGGTGAGGTCGCGCGTATATTTCTTCAGCGCGTCGTAGGCGTTCTCAGCCGGGCGCGGGTCGACCGTGCGGCCCTTGCGCAACGCGTTGATCGCCGCGTTGAGGCTTTGCGGCGTCACCCCCGCGGCGGCGAGTATCCGTCCCGCCTCGCTGTTCTTCTCGAGCGCGAGCGCGAGCAGCAGCCGCTCGACGGTGACGTAGCTGTCGCCCGCCTTTTCCGCGACTTTCTGCGCTTGATGCGCCAGCGCCGGCGCCAGGTAGACCTGACCAGCGCCGCTGCCCGATACCTTGGGAAGCTTGGCGAGCGCCGCCTCCACGGCCGAAAGCGCCTCGCGCGAGCGGCCGCCCGCGCGGTCGATCAAGCCGCTGGCCAAGCCCTCGGGGTCGTCGAGCAGAACCTTGAGCAGGTGCTCGGGCGTGAACTGCTGGTGGCCCTCGCGCAGAGCCAGCGATTGGGCAGACTGAACAAACCCGCGGGCACGGTCGGTGTATTTCTCGAAATCCATGTCAGCCCCCCGCGGCATGCCTCGGGCGCCTGCGGCGCGCGAGGGGGTCTCCATCGCCGCTGACCTAAGCCAAATACCTTCGCTGAATCAATCCGCGCAAGCTCCAAATAGCAATTTTCAGAGGCGGCCCTTTGCGGCGCAGAGGCTGCCACCCATTTGAATGCCGTCTAGGCAGGCGGTGGTTCACCGGGTTAACAACCACGCCATGAGCCTCGAAAATCCAAAAATCCACGCGATCTATCGCTATCCGGTCAAGGGGCTTTCCCCTGAGCCGCTCGCGCGCACGACGCTTGCGGTCCAGGACACGCTGCCGGCCGATCGCCTCTACGCCATCGAGAACGGGCCGTCCGGTTTCGACCCCGCTGCGCCCCACCATCAGCCCAAGCAGCGCTACCTGATGCTGATGCGCAACGAGCGGCTGGCGCAGCTGCGCACACGCTTCGACGACTCGAGCCACACGCTCACCGTCGATGAGCAAGGCCGTGAGGTCGCGCGCGGCGACTTGCGCACGCCTGCAGGCCGCGCCGCGATCGAACGGTTCTTCGCGATCTTCTGCGCCGACGAGTTGCGAGGCGCGCCGAAAGTGCTGCACGCACCCGGCTTCAGCTTCTCCGACGTGGC
>DASQCY010000126.1:0-1797 GCA_035634495.1 Allostellaceae bacterium | reverse complement strand
GAACGCCATTAGGTTCAAGGAGGCGAGGTTGCAGGCGGTGTCGTCGAGGAAATTGTATTCCGAGCACGGGTTCGAGGCGTTGATCCGGCCGCTTTCGGGGCAGGTGTGCCACTCGTTGATCGTCGTGTCGAATTGCAGGCCTGGATCGGCCGAGGCCCAGGCGGCATGGCCAATGCGGTCCCACAGCTCGGGCGCCGGTAACGTCTTGGCGATCTTGCCGTCGGTGCGCCGGACCAAATCCCACGAGCTGTTGGTGGCAACCCGGTCCAGGAACCCGTTCGATACCCGCACCGAGTTGTTCGAATTCTGGCCGGCGACCGTCAGATAGGCCTCGGAATCCCAGTCCGTGTCATAGGTGCGGAAGTCGATCGCGCCATAGCCCTGGCGGGCGAATTGGATCACCCGCTGGATGTAATTTTCCGGGATCATCACCCGGCGGGCAGCACGGATCTCGTGTTTCAGCGCGGGATTTTCGGCGGGATCGGTGCCCTCACGGCAGGCCTTCATGATCCGCTTCAAATGCCGTGAGCCGAGCTTCGAGCCGGCGACAAGGGCCGCGACCTTCTGCTCCTCGACGACCTTCCAGTCGATAAATGTTTCGATGTCGGGGTGATCGATGTCGACGATGACCATCTTGGCGGCGCGCCTGGTCGTGCCGCCGGATTTGATGGCGCCGGCGGCGCGGTCGCCGATTCTGAGAAAGCTCATCAGTCCCGAGGAACGCCCGCCGCCCGAGAGCCTCTCGCCATCGCCGCGGAGCTTCGAGAAATTCGATCCCGAGCCGGAGCCGTATTTGAAGATGCGCGCCTCGCGCACCCAGAGATCCATGATCCCGCCTTCGTTGACGAGATCGTCTGCGACCGACTGGATGAAGCAGGCATGCGGCTGCGGGTGCTCGTAGGCGCTCTCGGAAGCGTGCAGCTCGCCGGTCCGGTGATCGACGTAATAATGACCCTGCGCCGGGCCGTCGATCCCATAGGCCCAGTAAAGCCCTGTGTTGAACCATTGCGGCGAGTTCGGCGCGCCGAGTTGCCGCGCGAGCATCAGCCGGATCTCGTCGTAAAACGCGAGGGCGTCCTCCTCGGTGGCGAAATAGCCGCCCTTCCAGCCCCAATAGGTCCAGGTCCCCGCCATCCGGTCGAAGACTTGGCGTGCGCGGGTTTCGCCGCCGTAACGCGCGGCCTCGGGCAGGCTCGCCAGCGCCGTCCTATCGGCGATATGGCGCCACAGCCAGGCCGGCACACTCGCTTCGGCGACCGGCATCAACCGGGTCGGCACACCCGCCTTGCGGAAGTATTTCTGGGCGAGGATGTCGGAGGCGACCTGGCTCCAGTCGGCCGGCACCTCGATCCCCTCGGCTTGGAAGACGACCGAGCCATCGGGATTGCGGATATCGCTGATCGCGGTCCGGAATGGTATCGTCGCGTAGGGATCCTGACCGGCCGTCGTAAACCGACGTGTGATGTGCATTTTCTCCCCCGGGCTTGCAGGTGTCACCGCCTTGTTTCCCCCAGGCGGGTCACCGCTTCGGAACTACGCAATATAGCGCTACCCGGGTCGTATGTCTACTAGATATAGGGCATGAGTGTGCAAACGGAACCCGGCACTTACCGCCGGCCTCGGGGATGCCATATACTTGGCATCTCAGGAAACGGCTTGGTGCATGGATGGAGCGATGACCCTCGGTACGCGTTTGTTGACCTGGCTGCGGGGCGAGCTGGTCGGCACCGACAGCCTCGGCAACCGCTATTATCGCGAGAAGGGCAATAGGCCCTTGCGGCGCGGCGGCGGGCGGGC
>DASQCY010000125.1:0-7328 GCA_035634495.1 Allostellaceae bacterium | reverse complement strand
GGCATCTTGGTGACGACGTAATCGATCGTCGGCTCGAATGAGGCCGGCGTGGTTTGGGTGATCTCGTTGTCCAGCTCGTCGAGGGTGTAGCCGACGGCGAGTTTGGCGGCGACCTTAGCGATCGGGAAGCCGGTTGCCTTGGAAGCCAGTGCCGAGGAGCGTGAAACCCGAGGGTTCATCTCGATGACGACGAGGCGGCCATCGGCTGGGTTGACTGCGAACTGCACGTTCGACCCGCCGGTGTCGACGCCGATCTCGCGCAACACCGCGATCGCGGCGTTGCGCATCAGCTGGTATTCCTTGTCGGTCAGGGTTAGTGCCGGCGCGACGCAAACCGAGTCCCCAGTGTGGATCCCCATCGGATCGATATTCTCGATCGAACAGACGATGATGCAGTTGTCCGCGCGGTCGCGGACCACCTCCATCTCGTATTCTTTCCAACCGAGGACCGATTCTTCGATCAGAACCTCGCGGGTCGGCGAGACGCGCAGCCCGCCGCGAACGATGTCCTCGAATTCCTGCGCATTGTATGCGACGCCGCCGCCGGTGCCTCCCAGAGTGAACGAGGGTCTGATGATCGCCGGTAATCCCACCCCTTTGAGCGCCTCGACAGCTTCGTCGACCGAGCGCACCAGCCGGCTCTTCGGCGAGGCGAGGCCGATCTTGTCCATCGCCAGGCGGAAGAGCTGGCGATCCTCGGCCTTGGCGATTGCCTCTTGGGTCGCGCCAATCAGCTCGACGCCGTAGCGCTCGAGGATATCCGAGCGGGCGAGCGCCATCGCTGTGTTAAGCGCGGTTTGCCCGCCCATCGTCGGCAGCAGTGCCTGCGGCCGCTCGCGGACGATGATCTTCGCGACCATCTCCGGGGTGATCGGCTCGATATAAGTGGCGTCGGCGAGTTCCGGGTCGGTCATGATCGTGGCCGGGTTCGAATTCACCAGCACGATCCGGTACCCTTCGCTCTTCAGAGCCTTGCAGGCCTGGGTCCCGGAATAGTCGAACTCGCAGGCTTGTCCGATGACGATCGGGCCGGCGCCGATGATTAGAATGCTTTCGATGTCGGTGCGCCTAGGCATTCTCGTCCATCAGCCTGGTAAAGCGCTCGAACAGATAATGGCTGTCGTGCGGGCCGGGGCTCGCCTCGGGGTGGTATTGGACCGAGAAGACCGGCTTACCGATCACCCGCAACCCTTCATTGGTCTTGTCGAAGAGCGAGAGATGAGTCGGCTCGACGCCTTCGGGCAAGCTTTCCGGGTCGACGACAAAACCATGGTTCTGGGCGGAGATCTCGACCTTGCCGGTGAGCAGATCCTTGACCGGATGGTTGGCACCGCGATGGCCGCGCACCATCTTGTGGGTCGTGCCGCCGAGCGCCAGCGCTAAGAGCTGGTGACCGAGGCAGATGCCGAAGATCGGTTTACCCGAACCTAGTAGGTCGCGCAGCACCGGCACCGCATAAGCGCCGGTGGCGGCTGGGTCGCCTGGCCCGTTCGACAGAAAAATGCCATCAGGCCGGTGGCGCACGATATCCTCGGTCGAGGCAGTGGCGGGCACCACAGTCACCCGGCAGGCATGCCCGGCGAGCAGCCGCAAGATATTGCGTTTGGCGCCGTAATCGACCGCGACGACGTTATAACGCGGGCTCTGCTGGAGACCATAGCCACGCTCGTGATCCCATACCGTTTCGTCCCACTCGTAGGTTTGGGGGCAGGTTACATCTTTAGCGAGATCCATCCCTTCGAGACCAGACCAGGCGCGGGCCCGGGCGTGGAGGGAGGGGATGTCGAGCCGCCGCTCGGGATCGTGAGCGATGACGCCGTTCGGCGGCCCGAAATCGCGAATGCGCCGTGTCAGCCGCCGCGTATCGACCCCCGAAATCCCGATGAGCCCGTAGGATCTGAGCCAAACGTCGAGCGACTGGGTCGCGCGATAGCTCGCCGGCTCGGTGATCGATGTTCGCAGGACGAGCCCACGCGCCGCCGGGGTCGTGGCTTCGACATCCTCCCGATTCGCGCCGACGTTGCCAATGTGGGGAAAGGTGAAGGCGATGATCTGACCGGCATAGGAGGGGTCGGTCACGATTTCCTGATATCCGCTGACAGCGGTATTGAAGCACACCTCGCCGACCGCCGTCCCCACCGCGCCGAGGCCGCAGCCCCAAAACAAAGTACCGTCGGCGAGGACGAGCGCCGCGTTGCAGTCGGGCGGTTGCAGCGTCAGGTCACGCATGGGGATTCCTGGTGGCAAGCTGCAGCCCACCAAATGCCCCGGCGGCCAGCAGACGAACAGTAGAAGCGCTTAACGAATACCCTCTTGGGTTCGCGGCGTCAACCCAGCGCTGGACTGAACTGCCCGTTCTTTCAAACACTTAGTCGAAGAAGCGCAGAATTGCCGCGGACTGCGAAACGCGTTAGGCTTTACCGGTCGCTCGGAGGGGGAATGTGCCGATGCTGCGTCAAGCCTTCACCGACCGGCTGAAACAGGCGCTGAAGGCCGGGGATGCGCGCGCCCTCTCGACCACTCGCCTGATCTTGGCCGGGCTTAAAGATCGCGACGTTGCCGCACGCGGACAAGGTAATGCCGAGGGCATCTCCGAGACCGAGATCCAGCGGATGCTGCAAGCGATGATCAAACAGCGTCGCGAATCGATCGCGCTCTACGAGCAAGGTAACCGTCCCGACCGCGCGCAACAGGAGCGCGAGGAGATCGTGGTGATCGAGAGCTTTCTGCCGCGCCAGCTCGGGCTGGCTGAAATCGAGGCGGCGGCAGTCTCCATCATTGCCGAGACCGAGGCGGCGGGCATCAAGGACATGAGCCGGGTCATGGCAGCGCTTCGCGAGCGATACGCTGGGGTCGTCGATTTCAGCCAGGCGGGCGTGATCGTAAAGCGGCTCCTGAGCTGAGCCCAGCCCCATGGCTCCGGCGTTGCGTCCGCATCAAACCCCTGCCTCCCGTCGACGCAAATTCGCGCTTGGCGGGCGCGCCACCGTGGCAGAAACGGACAAGGTGTGGGAGTACTGGGGCTCCTGGCTGCAGAGGGTATAATAGATGGCCTTTCAGCCGGGCTTCCTTGACGAGCTGCGAAGCCGGATTTCGCTTTCCGGCTTGATCGGCCGCACCGTGAAGCTTGTCCGGCGTGGTCGCGAATATGCCGGGCTGTGCCCGTTCCACCACGAAAAGACGCCCTCCTTCTACGTTGTCGAAGACAAATCTTTTTTTCATTGCTTTGGCTGTGGTGCGCATGGCGATGCGATCGGGTTCGTCATGCGCAACGACAATCTCGACTTCATCGAGGCGATCGAGAAACTGGCGGGCGAGGCCGGGCTCGCCGTTCCGCGCGCGACCCCGCAAGAGCGAGAGCGCGCGCAGCAACAAAAAACCTTGCTCGAGGCGTTGGAGGCTGCTGCAGCCTTTTACGAGGCTCGTCTGGCGTCGCCCGCGGGCGCTCGTGCGCGAAATTATCTCCGTGAACGTGGTCTCGATACCGAGACGATCCGGCACTTTCGCCTGGGTTGGGCGCCGGATGAGCGACAGGCGCTGCGCCGCAGCCTTTCAGGCGATTTTTCCGAATCGCTGCTAATCGAGGCAGGGCTCCTGCGTCGGCCATCGAGCGCCGCCGCGGACGAGCCGATCGACTATTTCCGCAGCAGAGTGATGTTTCCAATTGGCAATCGAACCGGTCGGGTGATCGCCTTTGGCGGCCGCATGATCGGTGATGGACAACCCAAATATCTGAACTCACCCGAATCCACACTCTTCGAGAAAGGGCGTGTGCTGTACGGCTGGGCGGCGGCGCGGGCAGGCCTCTCGCGCGAATCGCCGTCCGCGGGGCCTGGAGTGATTGTCACGGAAGGCTATATGGATGTGATCGCGTTGCATCGCGCGGGTTTCCCGACTGCCGTGGCGCCGCTGGGGACGGCATTGACCGATTTTCAGTTGCATGACCTCTGGCGCCTCGGATCGGAGCCCGTCCTCTGCTTCGACGGCGATGCGGCGGGTCAGCGCGCCGCCGCTCGAGCGCTCTATCGGGCGCTCCCATTCCTGGGTACGGGGCGGAGCCTGCGTTTCGCGAGCCTACCCGCCGGGGAAGACCCCGATTCGTTGATCCGCGCCGAAGGTCGTACCGCTTTCGAAGCAATTCTCGACGCCGCGCGACCCTTGTCGGACATGCTGTGGGAAATCGAGCTCGCCGCGAAGCCCCGCAATACCCCGGAACGCCTTGCCGATGTGTGGCGCCGGCTGGTGAGTCGGGTCGAGCTGATCCCCGACCGGAAGGTGCAGGCTGAGTACCGCAATCTCTTCTACAAGCGGTTCGATCCACGCCCCACGGCCTCCAGACCGCGGGATCGAATACGCCAAGGTTCGAGCGCGGTACACGACGGCCCACCACCGCCGCCGCGCCCTCCGCAGCGCCTGCAGCGCGAGATACTGTTCCGGATTCTCCTCCATTTCCCTGGCTTGATTGTTGAGGTCGCGGAGGAGTTCGCCTCTCTCGACCTCCCCGAGGCCGATTTTGACAAGCTTCGGCATGAGATTTTAGGGCTTGAAGCCTCGCGGCCGGGGCTTGACGCTGGAACGCTGCAACAACACCTTGTGCAGAGCGGGTTTGCGGCGACCGTGGACGCGCTTCTAACGCCGTCAGTCGATACAGGCTTTGTGGTCCGATGCCCCGATCCGGCCTCCGCGCGTAAAGAATGGACGCATGTGATTAGAATGTTGGGGCGCAGAGAGCGGTCGGTCATGGCTGCCGGCAGCGACCTCGAAAGTGAGGTATCGGCAGAGATGTGGGAGCGATTCCAAGCCGCCAGGGAGCAGGAGTTGCAGCAGGGTCTGATCGGCGGTGAAGACCACATTTGACCTGCTCTTGAACAGAGAACGTCGAGAGAATCCTGTCGAAGGATTGTTTTGTCGCGTTCGGTCGCGGCCGGACGGAAGATGTGCTTATTTAGGGATGGTCGAATGGCGAGCAAAGCGGCGAACACGGCTGAGGCAACCGAAACGCGCGAGGAGGCAGCAGATGCTCCGCTTCTCGACACACTTGCCGCGGCGATCAAGAAGATACTAGCCCGCGGCAAAGAGCGCGGATATTTGACCTATGATGAGTTAAACGCCGCGCTGCCGCATGACCAGGTGTCCTCGGAGCAGATTGAGGACACGATGACGATGCTGTCGGAACTCGGGGTCAATTTGATCGAGAGCGAGGAGAGCGAGGAGCCGGCGGCCGCAGAGGCCGATGAAGCTGACAGCGAGGTCCGTGGCAATCTCGATGATGACGATATCGGCCGCACCGATGATCCCGTTCGCATGTATCTGCGGGAGATGGGTTCGGTCGAGCTGCTGTCCCGGGAAGGGGAGATTGCGATCGCCAAGCGGATCGAGGCCGGCCGCGAGATGATGATCGGCGGCATTTGTGAGAACCCGCTGACGATCCGCGCGATCATCGGTTGGCGCGACGCTCTCAACGAGGGAAAGATGCTGCTTCGCGACATAATCGATCTCGACGCGACATATGGCAGCGGTGGGTTCGAGCAGGTACCGGCGGAGGTGGTTGTCATCGCACCGTCCGAGGCCGATCCAGAGCCTAAGGCCGAAACCGGGAACGGGGAAGAACCGCCGGCTGAGCTCGTGGGGATCGAAAGTGAACTCGCCGTCGAGGAAGCTGAGGGCGAGGAAAGCTCAGTCTCGCTCGCCGCGATGGAAGCGCAGCTGAAACCGAGCTCGCTCGCGACTTTCGATGTGATCGCCGAAACCCACAAGAGGCTGCGCAAGCTCCAGGATCAGCGAATCAACGCCTTGCAGAAGGGCGAGATGCTGCCGCGCGCCACCGAACGCCGTTACGAGAAGCTCAAGGCGGCAATTATCGAGGATGTCAAGCGGGTGCGCTTGAACAACACGCGCATCGAGGACCTGGTTGAGCAGCTCTATGATGTCAATCGGCGGCTCGTCGCCGATGAAGGAAGACTGTTGAGGCTGGCTGAGAGTGTCGGGATCAGACGCCCGGAATTTCTGCAGCATTATATCGGCAACGAACTCGGCGCCAATTGGCTCGATCGCGTCGGAACTGTGTCCGGTCGCGGGTGGGCAAAATTGGCCGAAAGGCACTGTGCGGACGTGGCGAAGCTGCGCGCCGCCGTTGCGCAGATTGCCGCCGAGGCGAAGCTGCCGATCGCGGAGTTCCGCCGGGTCGTGCAAACCGTGCAGCGCGGCGAGCGCGAAGCGAGCCGGGCAAAGAAGGAAATGGTTGAGGCCAATCTGCGCCTTGTGATCTCGATCGCCAAGAAATACACAAACCGCGGGTTGCAGTTCCTGGACCTCATTCAGGAGGGAAATATCGGCTTGATGAAGGCGGTCGATAAGTTCGAGTACCGCCGCGGCTACAAATTCTCGACCTATGCCACCTGGTGGATCCGCCAGGCGATCACCCGCTCGATCGCCGATCAGGCGCGCACGATCCGTATCCCGGTGCATATGATCGAGACGATCAACAAGCTGGTGCGCACCTCGCGGCAGATGTTGCACGAGATCGGCCGCGAGCCGACCCCTGAGGAACTCGCCGAAAAGCTCGCGATGCCGCTCGAAAAAGTGCGTAAGGTTTTAAAGATTGCCAAGGAGCCGATCAGCCTCGAGACGCCGATCGGCGACGAGGAGGATTCGCATCTCGGCGACTTCATCGAGGACAAGAACGCGGTGCTGCCGTTGGATGCGGCGATACAGGCCAATCTGCGCGAGACCACGACGCGCGTCCTGGCCTCGCTGACGGCGCGCGAGGAGCGCGTCCTGCGCATGCGCTTCGGCATCGGCATGAACACAGACCACACCCTCGAGGAAGTCGGCCAGCAATTTTCGGTCACTCGGGAGCGCATCCGGCAGATCGAGGCAAAGGCGCTGAGGAAACTCAAGCACCCGAGCCGGTCGCGCAAGTTGCGCAGCTTCCTCGACACCTAAGCGCGCCAGACGCCTCGGGGCCCGTAGTTCAGCTGGTTAGAACACGCCGCTCATAACGGTGTAGTCGCAGGTTCGAATCCTGCCGGGCCTATGATCCTCTTCAGACAGGTGGCCGCCCGTACAGTATCCGCAATATCATTGAAACCGGCCGCGGGTCATCAGGATTAAGCCAGCCCTTTATCGCCATACTGAAAGCGACAGGCTTGCATCCACACCGAAATAATTGCGGGAGCTGTCACGCCTATCCGACGCAAGCGTTACGTGCCGGAACCACGCCTCCGGGAACTCGTCCCTCGTATCGGTCGTCTATTTGCCGCAGAATAAGCCGAGGCGCAGCATCTGCGGGCGTCAGATCCGGCTGGAAATCGAGTTGAAAATTGGGC
>DASQCY010000124.1:0-2223 GCA_035634495.1 Allostellaceae bacterium | reverse complement strand
GTGACGGCAACGCCGAGGCCCGCGCTCGCCAGGAGCAGAAAGCCGGGACGAGGCGTGTCCGAATAGAGGATGAAACCGGCGATGCCGGTCGTCAGCGCCGCCGCATAAATGGGATCGCTGAGGACATACGGAAAACTGGTTGTGTCGGTCGCCGCAAAGATGACGACGAGCGTCGCGACCGCTGCAGCGAAGTTGCGGGTCCGCCGCCGGACCGCAACCGCGAGCAACAGCACCGCGCCGACAAAAAGGACGAGCTGCACGCTCGGGAGGTGCGCGAGATCGGTGAAGATAACGCGATAGCCGGATAGGAGTAGCGAGTAGCCGTGCGGACGCACCGGCGAGTACTGGAGATAGCTCTCGCTGTCGGAGGAGGCCCATGGGATGCGCGGCAGCCCGCGTCCAAGCCAGAGGAATGCCAGGATGGCGATCGCAGCAAGCGCGGCGAAACGTATCGCCTCCGGGGGCGCCCGAATCAGTAGAACGTGGTGGCATCCGTTCCCGTTACGATGATCATCGTGCGCGGCCATGGTCAAGAACGCTCCTAAACCAGCAAAGAGTCAGTCTAGCGGCATGACCGCAACGACCCATCCACAAGTCTTGTGATTTTCGCACAGCTGGGATGGCCGCTTTCCACCCGTTTGAGACCCTCCAGCTACCGCTTGAGAATGCCTGCAGAGCGCTGATAGCGGCCGTTCCCAGAGGCTCACACAATGGGCATGGCTCGAAAAACAAGGACGCCGCAGAATGACACTGTGCGGTCCTTGGGCTGAGTGATCGATCACGACAGCGGCGACGCCGACCCGCCCGCGCCAAACTGGTCAGGCGAGCCGCGGACGGGTCTGATGCCAGGATCAGCCGTTCCGACGGTTAGCGATGCGCGAGGACCTCCGACCCGCCGCACCGATCCGGTCAGACGAGACGAAGTCGGCTCTAACAATCGAGGACCGGGCGCTCGGCCGCCGCGCGGGTGTCGGTAATGTCGGCCGCGCAGATCGCCGCAAGCTTTCGCCAACCGGTTGAACCGCCATGTTCAGCTCCTGCCGCTGCGAGTATAGCAAGGAACCCGCCTGGCGCGGAACAAATCAACCCGAAATTGTCGCGGGCGCGCTGACGGACCGGATCGGCTCGATCGCCCACGGTCGAGTGCCTTCGCGGGCTGGATCGAATGGCCACACGAGCGGCCATCGACAGGACCGTCGGGGCTGCTGCGCCGACCCATCGAGATTCTGGGGATCGCGCCGGGCGCGCTGGGTGATCGCTCCTTCGAGCTGTTGGCGGCGCTCGGCTTCGCCCGTGCCGAGATCGACGCCGCCAACAGCTTCTGCTGCGGCGCGATGACCTGGGAGCGGGCGCCGCACCTGAAGCCGAAGCATCAGGCTCTTCGACTGCACCAACCCGTGCGGCCGCGCCGGCGCGTTATCCGTCGACCGCCACATCCGCATGATGGCGACGGTGCAGCCCTTTATCTCGGGGCGATCTCGAAGACGAGCAACATGCCGAACGCAGTGACCCTCGAGGACTGCAAGGACGCCTACATGCTGTCCTGGCGCTTGGGCCTGAAGGCGACGGCCGTCTATCGCGACGGCTCCAAGTTGTCGCCAACCGCTGGCCGCAAGCCTCTTCGGCGACGACGAGGAGGCCGAGGAGCGGGCGGCCGAGCTCTTCTCGCAATCGCCGACGCAGCGTGTCCCGCTGGTCGCGGCGCAAGGCCAAGCGAAACGCCGTTCAGGCGTTGCGTCTTGGGGATTGCCCGGCCCCCGACGCTCAGCTCAGGCATCCGGAAACTTTCCGATGATGTGTGAAGGAGTTCACACTAGATATGCCGAAACACGGGGTATCTGTTCGTAGCAGTCGCATTGCGGCAGTCGCGGGACGTCCAGCTTGGACGGGCCGGGACGAGCAGTCGGGGATACGCTGTGACCATCGCTCCCATTTTGGTTAACCGCGGGATCGCGTGAACCTTCTCGTTGGGCGACGCTCGAGGAGAGGCTCTTTGCCACCGCGGCGAATCGCCTTTCCCCATCGATGCGCTCGACTTTGGCCGTTCTGACAAGCGACATTTTCAATATTGGATCCAGACCCGACGTGGCAGTCGCTAGATCTGCCGATATCGACGGGTCAAGAGAAGTCGTGCGCTATGCCAAACATCGCCCACTCTGTTCTGGTGCTTGGGACAACATTGCTCTCATTGAGCATTTTATTGTTTGGCGGCTACGTCATTAA
>DASQCY010000123.1:0-3420 GCA_035634495.1 Allostellaceae bacterium | reverse complement strand
TCTAGCCGGCGCCGAGGTCAATGGCGTCGATCGACGGGGAGATCTTGGTGCTAGAGATCTTAACAGTGCAGGTGATCGCCGCCACCCTAGGAACCCTGAGTATCGGTGGAGCAGACTGGTTGTATCATCGCGGGCGGATTCGGCAGCCCCTGCATGCCTTGTGGATCTCTTCTTCAAGCACGGCGATCTGCTTACCCCTGGTTACTTGGACCATCAACGTATTCCTGGGCGTCAGCGTGATCAGCTGGGTGTTGGTCGGTACATTCGCAGCGATCATGTTCCTCTGGATGTATCGCAGCCTACTCACGGTTCCCTCCGTACAAAAGCCTCGGTCTGGCCAAGCCCCTTTGCGCTCATCGAGCCGGCCGGTCCCGCCGTCGACAAGCATCAACGGTTAACCCGCGAATTCGCGGTGTCGTCGTCGGCGCCAAAGGCTGGGTGGCAATTCGAGGGCGAGGATCAGCAGACAGCAGAGAGTATCCGGGCGGTTTTGAGTCCGTCACTTCTTCGCAGCCGCGTGCTCTGCGGCATGTTCTGCCTTTGACAACGTCAGCTTTTCAGGATGAACAATGGTTTTGTTCACAGCCGCGCGTGCGGCGCCCAGACCGGGGAATTCGGTGTCGACGCCGTCGCGCTTTAGAACATAGGTGGCGGATATCGGCTTACCGCTCTCTTGGTCGGCCACGGTGCGCTTCGTGATCGTCCAGTGGACGCGACGGGTGAGGTTGTCCTCGGCCGCGTCAACCACATCCTCGAAGCCACGATCAACAACCGCTTCGAGTGCGTAGAGCCGTTGCTCCGGCTTCTTCCTCGGCGCGTCGCGGTCTCTTCCCTGTCGTCCATCGTTGCGCCTTGGTGAGCCCTTGCCGCGTGCACGGTGGTCTGAAGAGCGCCGGCCATCGCCTACAGATCTCCTCTCCGGCGGCCGTTCATCGCCGCTTCGGCGGCCGGGCGCCCCGCGGCTTCGCGAGCCGCTGTATGGTGTGGATTGGTGTCGCGGCGCTCGCGCCCTGGTGCCTCCGAGACCAGAGCCGGTTTTGCTTGCCTCGGCTGCGTTCGCTTCCCCCGGGCGCGGAGGGCGCCGTCGGCGGCGCCTGCTGCGTGGCTGTTCGTGCGGTCGGTTCTGCGGAGTCTCGACATCGTTCGGCGCGGTGACATTTGGAGAAGACTCCGGCGCGCTCTCTGCGGCTTGAGCCGCTCCACCCGCCACCGCCTCCGCAGAGCCAGCGTCGCGTCGCGGCCCGCGACGGCGCCGTCGGCGGCGGCGAGGCTCACCCTCGGGTGGCGGAGCAGCCCGCAAATCCCCGCTCTGGGGGGCGTCCGGAGCTGCCGCGGGCTGTTCAACTTGGCCTTGAGTAGCTAGCGTCGCTCCTGGCGGGTCTGCTGCACGAGGTGGCCGGCGGCGCCGACGCCGGCGGCGGGGCAATCTCGGGGCGTCGCGATGGTCCGCCGTCCGATCCTGCGGATCGCTCGCAATCGAGGCGTCGTCAGCTGGTGTCGCTGGGTGGCTCGGGCTCGGAGGCTCGCTCTCTGGACCTTCGGGGGGCTGAGCGCTTGGCGCCTCTGCGCTGATCCGATCGCTCGACGGATCGTCGGAAGAGTGTGGCATCGCAGCGTTTCCTAGAGTGGTTATGCGGCCCGCGACGGATCTGAGCAAGAGGCGCGTGACCGGCGGCCTTTTAGGGAGCGAGATCGAGCCGTGCGAGGGCTCGGGGAAGCTCGGCAAAATGGTCGAGAAGGGCGTCTGCGGCGAGCGATTCAGGGTCGACCTGGGCATAGCCGTAACGCATCAGCACGAGTGGGACCCCGGCGGCGCGGGCAGCGGCGGCGTCGTTTTCGCTGTCGCCGATCAGCGCGCTCGCCCCAACCCGGCCGCCGAGCTCGCCGATCAGGCCGAAGAGGTGACCGGGATCGGGCTTTTTGACCGGGAAGCGATCGCCGCCAGCGATCCCGTCGAACAGCTCGATCAGACCGAGGCCCTCGACCACCGCGATCGTCGCCCGCTGCGGCTTGTTCGTGCAGATCGCGGTACGGTAGCCCCGCCCGCGCAAGGTTGCCAGCGTCTCCGGCACCTTGGGATAGGGGCGGGTCAGTCGGACTGCGTTCGCCTCGTAGATCTCCAGGAAGCGCGGCAATGCCCCCGCCGCATCGGTCGGATCGGCTCCGCTCGCCGCGAGAGCCCGGGCGACCATCGCGGGCGCACCGTCACCGACCATGCGTTTTACCTGCGGCAGCGACAGCGCGGGGTGCCCGCGCTCGCGCAGCATCTGGTTCAGCGCGGCGCGCAAATCGGGCGCGCTGTCGACGAGCGTGCCGTCGAGATCGAACACCAGCAGAAAGCGGCTCATCGCTACCGACTCTTCGTTGTCATGCTATAAGTTGGCAATGATCTTTTGGTGTAGATAGCAGTGCCGCCGCGTCTGATTGTACCTCCTCCGAGCCCGCGATGAACCAATCCCGTTTCGCCGCCATCATCCTCGCCGCCGGCAGCGGTACACGGCTGAAATCTGCGATACCGAAGGTGATGCATCCGATCGCCGGGCAACCGATGATCGTCCATCTCCTGCAGGCGCTAGAGCCGTTGAGGCCCGTCGCGACCGTCGTCGTGATCGGGCGCCAGATGGATGACGTCGCCCGGACCGTGGCTCCGGCGCAGACCGTGGTACAGGACCCGCCGCTCGGCACCGGCGACGCGGTGCGGGCCGCACTCCGAGCCCTCGAGGGCCGACCCGCACGGCAAGGCGGAATCGACGAAGTTCTCGTGCTTTATGGCGACACGCCCTTATTGCGCAGCGAGACCTTGGCGCGGCTCTTGACAGAACAGAAACGGGCGCCGGCCGCAATCCTGCTCGCAGGTATGCGGCCCTCCGATCCCGGCCCCTATGGCCGGCTCGTTTCGGCGCCCGACAGGGGGATCCTGCGCATCGTCGAGGCCGCTGACGCCACTCCCGAGGAGTATGCGATCGGGCTCGTTTGGGGAGGCCTGATGCTGGTACAGGCATGCCACGTCTGCGAGCTTGTCGAGGCGCTCGATCGCAACAACTCGAAAAGCGAATTCTACCTGACCAGAATTGTCGGGCTGGCGAGCGACAAAGGCCTCCAGTGTCGCGCGGTCGAACTCCCCACCGAAGAGCTGATTGGCATCAACACCCGCGCCGAGCTCGCCGAGGCCGAGGCCCTGATGCAATGGCGGCTGCGGCGTTCGGCGATGGATGCGGGTGTTACTCTGGTGGCGCCGGAAACTGTGTATCTCAGCGCCGATACCAGGTTCGGCCGCGATGCGATCGTCGAGCCGAACGTCACGTTCGGCCCCGGTGTCACGGTGGGGGAAGGGGCGCGCATCTGTTCTTTCTCGCATCTCGAAGGTGCGGCAGTGGGGGCGGGCGCCCGGGTCGGCCCGTTCGCCCGGCTGCGCCCGGG